>CAYWZD010000066.1:0-13276 GCA_964462755.1 uncultured Victivallales bacterium
GACGGCAGCGGAACGGTCATCGACGCGGGAACCGCCAGAACGGGAATCCGCCTGAGAAAACTTTTCAAGGGAACCATCGACCTGAAGGACACCTATATTTCCAACATGAAGTTGGTCGTGCGGAACCAGCAAGCCGATAAGCCGTCCGTATCGTCCTCCCTGCCGAAAGAATCCACCTCCGCGGAGTTGCCGCCGCTGGTCATGCACGTTTTCAAGGCGGAACATGTCATGTTCGTCCTGAACGACCAGTTCGACAAACCCCGGCAGCAATGGATTATCCGGAGGCTTCAGGGGAACCGTTTGCTTCCGCGGGAAAAATGTGTTCTGGAGGGTGAAGCGGAAATCAAAACATTCCCTTCCCCGAACGATCCCGTTCTCATCAACTCGCTTCCGTTCAGGATGAATGTCTTTTTCGTTCTGGAGGACAGCTACAGGCTGGAAGCCTTTCAGGTTGAACTGAAAACCGGTGTGATGGATCTGGTTCTGGCAAACAACTATGCCTTTCCAGCGGGAATGGGACTGAGCCTGAATCTCTCCGCGGACGGAAAATTTCTGGAAGACGGAACCTTCCGCCTCCATGCTTCGGAACTGTTCCTCATCAAGGAAAATAAGCCCATCGGCAAACTCACACTTTCCGGGGAACTGGGGAAGGGATTTCATTGCAAGGGAAAGATTCAGGACTTGAATGCGGGTCCCCTGATCTCGTTCCTGTCTCAAAATAAAAGCGCGGCATTGACCGTCCGTCAGGCCGACTTCCACCTCGAGGGGAAAAATTTCACGGAGGAATCGCTTCAATCCGAACTTACCGGAGAACTGAAACTTCAGGCGGAAGCCATGTCGTTTCCGGTCGAATTGGACAGCAAGAGCCGTATTTTCCGTCTGGTCATGATTCCTCTGGAGGCGCTGCCTTCCTTCATCAATCTGGCAAAACTGAAACTGGAGTTCAAAAAAGAGATGAATGACTGTCTTTCCTCCATCAATGAAGCCGTATCGGGAAAGAAAAATCTGGAGTTCGGCAAAGCGAATTTGGATATTGCAATGGACCGCGGCACTCTGAACGTCCGCGATATTTCACTGCATGGGAATGACATCGAACTGGAATCCATCCGGGGAATACTGGATATCCCCACAGGAAACCTGAATATGAAATCGCTTCTGGTCATCTGCGGAATCAAGATACCATTGACTTTTGAAGGAACCCTCAGCAAGCCGTCTGTCAATCTTTTTGCCGCGGTTAAGGATTTCTTCACCCTCAACACTTCCTTTCTGAAAACGATCAAAGAGGAAGCGGCCAAGATCATTCCGTCGGACACCGTCGTGGAAAAAGCCGTCAAACGCGGACTCAAAAATCTGGATAAGTTCCTGACGGAATAATGCATCCGCCATTCATGGATGACAAACAGGACGGAGACCGACGGAATCCATCGGTCTCCTGTTCACGTTTCGTGTGCTTTTATTTCTTGACGATTTTCGAAACCAGCCAGACGGGTTTCCAGATGCCGCCCGCCCCCGATTTGTCTTCAACCCGGACGATCACGATCTGACTGCCGTTTTCCCGGAGGCAATCATTGATTTTGATGGCAAACGGGGTATTCCAGTCATCGGATTTCCGATAGAGATGTTCTCCAGCCTTCTTTCCGTTGACCCAGATCCAGCAGGATTCATCCACCGCACCGAAATAGAGGTAGATCTCCCGGCCTTTCCAATCCTTCGGAATTTCGGAAAGCGGATAGGCATACCATGCAACGCCATCGTATTTCGCGGTTTTCCGGCGCATTTCCTGAGAAGGATACTGGTAGTGTTTATGGGGAGTCTCCCACGGATTGTTGACCGGCATCAGTTCCCCCCATTTGGCGATCTGCTTGAAGTCGTCCTTGTACCATTGTTCCTTCATGCCGACATCATTGGGGTCCAGTTTGAAAAACCAGAAAATGCGTGTCTGGATGAAGGGAGGATTGAAGTCCTTGAGGTCCTGCACCCGCTTGATTCCGCAGATGTCGCCCCAATATTGTTCGCACCACGGCATGAGGGGATATTTGTGTTCGGTCCGGAACTTCAGGAGGGCGATGGAATCCGCATCGGTCTTTTTCACGATGGCCCGGTAAATGAGACGGGCATGGGTGTTGTCCAGAGCCAGACGTTCGATACGGGCACGGACATTCGCAGAGAGGTCTTTCCTCTGGAGAGCCTGCGCGAGAATCTTGTCCGTGGCATCGAAATCCGACTCACGGTAGTAGTCGCCGAGATTACGTGCCAGACCGCGTCCGAAGTTGTAGAAAGCGCCTTCCTGAGAGAGTTTTGCGATGTTCTTCTCCAGCCGTTTCTCCCAGACCTCTTTCCGCCAGTAGCGGTAATAGTCCGAGATCTCCTTGTCGGCGGGGGCGAACGCCTGCATATAATGCTTTTCCCAGTAGTCGAACGGCTTCGAGGGGTCCTGCATGGCTTTGAAAAGCACATAATCGGAAAAGAAATCCCACGGCGTCACCGCGCCCATTGAATCATAGTCGAACCCGAAAGCGCCCTGCCGGGTCATATACTGGAAAACCTTGAAAAAATATTCCTCGTGTCCCGCCGGCAGCAGGAGCATGTAATAGAAATGGCGGTTCGGACGGTAGAAGAAGCGGTTCAGCCCGGCTTTCTTCCAGTCGCCGACGTATTTATCCAATCCGTTCATCGTGAAATCGGTCGGGACGATTCCGATCACGACGGAGGGATCGACTTTTTCGCGCTTCGGGGCGTTCTGGGAAGCATTATAAGCATACATCGTCACCTTGACGTCCGGACGGTATTTCCGCGCCGCGGCCAGAACACGGTTCGCGAAATTCACATAGCGGTCCGCCAGATTGTGAGTAAAGGGCTCGCCTTTTTTGAGGACATCCAGAGCACAGCACTTGTCACAATGGCAAGACAATTCATCCGGGGCATCGTTCTCGCAGAGATTGATGTATTCGCTCTTCTTGTCCCAGTTCGCGATGACCTGTTCGACCACGGCGTCATTGCTGACGCACAGCGCGATCATCTGCATCATCGGACCGGTGAACGCGGCCACGTTCTCATCCTGCTTCTGCCCCAGTTTCGCCGGCTGGCGCTTCCCGTAGTTCATGGCGAAGTACTCCGGATGATCCTTCCCGTATTTCTGCCACCAGTTGGTGAAGGCATGTCCGTACAAAGGCGGGTTGTGCGCTCCTGTACGGAAACGGGAACGCCATTCCTGCATCCCCGGAGTCTTTCCGCGAATTCCACGCCTTCCGAGTTCGGGAGCCCAGGAGAAACGGGTGTCTTTCACCAGAATCGGATTCTGAGTCCGATAGGCAATGTCCCCGCCGGAAGGCCAGCGGACGCCGAGTTCATCCTCCAGAAAAGCATACACGGCGGAAGGAGTGCCGTAGGGGTCCTCCCCATAAAAATAGACGGCCTGCGGGGTAGCCAGCCAGCGGGCCTCCTCCGGCTTGAACTGCCCTTTCTCTCCGGGCGGCAGTTTCCCGATATAAAATACATAACGATCCTTCGCGGGCTGACCTGTCCGATCGACGGCGATTTTTTCCCCGGTGATCAGCTCCAGATGTTTCCGGAAGTCCTCGGCCACAGCTTCGTATTTCCGGTCCGCGACCGAAACGACCGATTTAGACGGATCGATTTTGATCTGGGCGGAGAGAGAAAGAAACGACAGCATCGAGACCAGAACGGCAAACATTCCCTTATTCATGATATTTCCTTTGGATTGATTCAAAAAATTCAATTTTTTTATTACCACGTATCATAGAGCGAGAAATCGGGCGGAGAATACCGTGCATGCTGCATGGGATACCACGCGGGATTCAGATAGCAGGGCCGGTTGTCGTTATACTGACGCACAGAACCGGAAAGCGTCACATAATTTGCCACGCCAAGACCGCTTCCCTTATGCCGCAGATAAATGGTACGGCCGCTCTGATAGACCTTGCTTGTAGGATATTCCGTCGTGTACCAGAAATAGAATTCCGTCGCATAGAGGGTCGCTCCGCGGCTGGTCAGCACGTTGCCGGGAGCTCCGCCCTGCACCGCGCCATCGCCGTAAAGAATAACATTCGGACCGTTTTTTGTTTTTGCGAATTCGGACATCTTCTTCTGGACAGGAACGAAACGGGTATTGTTTGTAAGCGGATCGGCACCACCGAACGACAGGGTATTGTATCCGTAATTGGGATAGGATGACCGTTCCCATCCGAACGGCGCAACCGGTTCCGACGGACAATGGTAGGTCTTCAGCGACGTAATGACCTTGTCCACTTTGTAAAAATATCCCCAGAAATACTGAGTCCCCGTGTAAGACATCGGGTGCGACCATTCCTTATAGGTGTCCGTGTAAAATGCAAATCCAAGGTGCATCTGTTTCAAATTGCTGACGCAGACCGCGGAATACGCTTTCTGCCGGGCGGCATTCAGCGCTGGCAGCAGCATTCCCGCAAGGATCGCGATGATCGCAATCACGACCAGGAGTTCGATCAATGTAAAATTCCACCTGAAGGAAACTCTTCCTCCCGTTCCACGCTTCTCCATGGATCTTCTTTTCATTTTTTCCATCCTTTCCTTTTAGAGTTCTATATTATAAATAGGTCAATTCATACATGGCCGCGGGATTGAAATACCATAGATACAGCCGCAGGCGGGGTGTGTAATCCGGAGCACAGGGCGGGGTGGATTCACACACGGAAAAGTCATCGATCAGATGCTCCACACGGGTCACGGACAGTCTCGGCAGAGCGGCATTTTTGAATTCAAATGCTTTTTCCGGTATCTCGAAGCACAGCGATTTGTCCGTATAATTCCATTTTTCAATGCCGATCCGATCCACATACTTGCCCTGATTGCTGAACCAGACAAAACGCGGACTCTCGATTCCGAAACGGTCCATCAGGGCAATTCCGAAAGCCATGTCCGGCGTCGGCCTCAGAATTTCAAGTTCGAATTTCCATTTTCCCCGGACGCGCCGCAGACGCCAGCGGAAAGTCTCCGATTCCACGGGAGAACCGTCGCACGAATAATGAGGCGCTTCGGGAAAGAGAGAGCGGGAATTGCGTTCCACCATCGGAAATTCCGTCTCGAGCAGATTTTCCAACGATTCGATCGCGGTTGTAATCTTTTCCGCGTCATACAGATAGATCTCCGCCTCCGACTGAAATCCCAGCGTTCCATCCTGCCGGAGCAGTTCCAGCATCCGGGTCCGAAGCTCGATCTCTCTCCGGACAATCTTCTTCATCTGCTCCAGCGTCATCGTGAAATCATATTCGCGGTCCGCCAGACGGCTCCGCAGACGGTAGAAATTCAGGATGCCCTGCGCCGACTCGAACTGAATTCCGGCCGCCTCCGCGATAATGAGCTGGCGCATGCACTCCGGGTCCGAACGGAACTCCTCCCGCACCGATTCCAGAATCCGCATTCCGCGGAGCCATTTCCGGGAAACGATCTCCATCAGGAGAATCGCCTCGTCAAGATCATGGTTCTGGAGACATTCTCCGACGGCGTCTCCGCTGACCGGGAAGTCCGGTTTCCAGACGGGAGACAAGGGCAGGTTCCGCACAATCAGACGCAGAGGCCACGTAAGTCCGTTCTGCACGGGGCTGTAATACTGGAACATGAAACAGACCGGGAAGTTCTTGTATCCTTCGGAAAACCATTTCCAGGCTTCCGCGACCTCCGCCGCATGCTCCTTCCAATAAGGACGCGCCAGTTCCGTCAGAAAAACCTTTTCGGACAGCTGAAAATCCCAGCCGCTCAGAAGTCCGGCCGCTTCGCTCAGAAGTCCGGGCTTGGACCCGAAAAGCCAGCTCTGCATGCAGTGGGAAACGCCCAGCGCCTTCATCCTTTTATATTTCCGGTACAGGAGGGCCGGAACCGGAAGGGACGGAATGGTTTCCAACTCGAGAGACCCGCCGGCCTGAAGCTTCGCGCTCAAGGGAGTTCCATGCCGGAACGCGGCTTTCGCAAACCGCGAAAAACAAACGGACGGTCCCGCATAAGAGAGCCAGTAATCCCCGGCCGCCCGTTCCTTTCCCAGCTGACAAACACGTCCGCCGGACTCGAAGTTATACTGGACAATCACGTCCGGCGGCACATGGGCGGCCAGATCATAGACCCACCGGGCGCGGAACGGCGCATTGTTCGGAATGTAAAGCCAGCTGATCAGACGGGCGTCCGGCGACGCTTTGCGCATTCCCTCCGTCATGGCTTCGAGGCTGTTCCAAAGAATCCGGTGCTTCGGAAGGCTCCCGCAGTTCGGGCAATTCACCGGTTCGGCGTCGGACAGCGGGGAAAGGCTTGAAAGACAGGTCGTTCCCCTTTCCCCGAGGGAGATGTTCAGCATTCCGCCCAGTTCCGGAACCGCCCGGAAAATGCTTTCGACCGATTCGCGGATATACCGTTTCCCGGCTTCCGTCGAAGGACAGAAGGCGGTCTTGTTGAAATAAGGAGCGCCGAGAAGTTCCGGATGGGCCGCGCCGAGGGAGTCTCCGGCCTCGAAATTGAATGGCTCAATGCAGAAAATCCAGACCTTGATGCCGTAACGCGCACATTTTTCAACGGTGGCGCGAAGCTTTTTCAGACGGCGTTCCCGGTTCGGATCGGGAGACTCGAACGAAGTCTCGGCCAGTTCCCGCCATTTGACCGTCAGCCAGATTCCATTGACATTTTCATGGGCAAGCTGGTTCAGATAGGCGTCCGGATAATAATCGGTGTCCTCCAGAAGTTCGTCATGGAAAAAAGGCGCCCGCTTGGTCGGGCCGTAACAGCAGCGTGCCAGACGCGTTTCCACCCAAACATGCTCCGTCCGGCAGCCGGGAGCCAGTTCCGGTTTCCGCTCGGAACGGATCAGGCGTTCCAGCCGATACACTCCGCGACGGAATCCGGCGGCGCTTCCCGCCGCAATCCGGCAGTAGCCGCGTCCGGTTCTCAGCTCATTATCCTCTCCGGACAGGGAAGGATCGTTTTCCAGAATCAGCTTTGCCGTCCCCTCGCGGAGCGGAATTCCCGAGTCCCGCAGAAAAATTTTCAGTTCTTCCCGTGCGGAAACCGTCGTCTCTCCGTCCGCGGACAGTTCCACGCCGTCGCCGAAGAAGAATCCCGCCAGCTTCCCTTTCGCTGAACGATCGTCCGCAAAAGGCCCCGCGGCATATTCCGGGAAATGAAGACTGGAAACAAAACGCTGGTTCATACCATCCCTTTCAAACTCGTTCCGCGATTCTTGCCGTTCAATCCGTTTGCAATTATTGACACAGTCCGAACTTTTCGGAATATTTTCTCCTTGTCTGATTCTATTATACTTGAAATAACGGTTTTCCGCAATAGATTGAATTAGCACTATATTGACAAAAAATAGGAGAAAACGGGATTTTTCCATGCCAAGAAATATCACTTTTTATCTGCGCCACACTTCCGGGCAATATTACGAGGAGGATTTTCTGCTGGATCATAACCGGATGTCCGCCTTCAACTCCAACGCCATCACGCTTTGCGGCTACGGCGAATCCTTCTTCAAACCGGGGGCGGAGATCTCCATTTACCATCCTTACTGGGCGCTGACCTATGTCGCGGAAGGTTCCGCATACATCATTTCCGAAGCCGGAGCAAAACAGCGGATGAAGCCCGGCGACATCCTGATCTTCGGGCCCGGCCTCCATTATCAATACCGCGTTCCGAAAGACACGACCGTCTTCCGGAAAATCATCCTGATCAACAACGGACAGCTGGTGTCGTTTCTGTTCAATCAGGGAATTCTCAAGGGACACGATCTGCTCCGCCTGAAGAATCCCTCGCGGGTCAATTCCTTTTTCGAACAGATCAAGAAGCTCGCCTCCGAAGGAGACCCGGAACTGTCCAAAAAATTATCCGTGCTCGCCTACGCCTTCATTCTGGAATTGATCGATCAGGCGGGAGCCGAAAACATTCCCGACGATTTCGAGAGCATCGTGAGGGACATCAGCCTCCATATCGGCGAACATCATACCCTGAAGTCGCTCTCCCGCCGCTACGGCATCGGAACGCGCACCCTCAACCGCCTGTTTCTGGAACATCTCCGGTGCACGCCGATCCAATACCTGATCGATACGCGCCTGAAATATGCGGAACAGCTGCTTTCCACCGACTTCATGCCGATTCACGACATCGCCGAAACCTGCGGTTACAGGACGTTTTCCTTCTTCTCCCGCGTCTTCAAGAAACATTCAGGGCTCACGCCGAGAGAATTCAGACGCAGGAAAGTGGCCGCCGATCCGCCCTTGAAAAGGCATCGCTGAAAGGCCGGGAAACGACTGAAAAAATCACCTGTTTTCAGGGAGACGGGAAAGAATGCGGACCGCCGCGCAGGCCGCGCCGAACCCGTTGTCGATGTTGACCACCGTCACCCCGGAGGCACAGCTGTTGAGCATGGCCAGAAGCGCGGTGATCCCCCCGAGCGACGCGCCGTAGCCGACGCGGGTCGGAAGCGCGATCACCGGACACGACAGCAGCCCCGCCGCGACACTCGGCAGAGCGCCTTCCATTCCGGCGGCGGCAATCACGACATCCGCCGTGCGCAAACGTTCGAGTTTGGAGATCAGACGGTGAAGTCCGGCGATTCCGCAATCGGGGATCAGCTCGCACTCGTATCCGCAGGAATCGACTGTCAGGTAGGCCTCGCGGGCCATCGGCAGATCGGAAGTCCCCGCGCAGATCACGCAGACGCGCCCCCGTTTTTTCGGCATGGAACGGACAATCCGGACCGTCGCCGCAAGCGCATCGTGCTCCGCCTCCGGGAATTCTGTGAGAAGAGCCGGAACCGCCTCCGCGTTCACGCGGGTGGCCAGCACCGTCTTTCCCGATTCGTGGAGTCTGCGCATGATTCCGAGCAGCTGCGCGGCGGTTTTTCCTTCTCCATAGATGAATTCGGGAAAACCGCAACGCGTCTCTCTGTCCATATCCAGTTCGGCGTATTCTTCGAGCGGGGTGTGTTTCATGGATTCTTCCGGGGTTGAGGTTGCCTTTCCTTCTTAATTTATCCTGAAAAAGCGTAATTTCAACGGAAAGAAAAATATCATTTCCGGAAAACGGGTGTATATTTCCATCCGTATGGAAAATGCGATGGAGGAATCATGAGGAAGGCTTTTTTTCTGGACCGGGACGGCGTCATCAATGAAGAGGTGGATTATTTGCACAAGCCGGAAGAAGTGGTTCTCTGTCCGGGAGTAGGAGATTCGATCCGTAAAATCCACGAAGCCGGATATCTGGCGGTCGTCGTATCCAATCAGTCCGGAATTGCAAGAGGCATGTTCACCCTCCGGGAAGTCAAGGCGGTGGAACAGCGGATTCTCGAAATGCTCGAACACGAAAACGCCTGTCCGGACGCCTTTTATTACTGCCCTCACCATAAGGATGGGACCGTCCCTGAATTCACAAAGGAATGCGACTGCCGGAAACCGAGACCGGGGCTTCTCCTGAAAGCGATCCGTGATCTGGACATCGATCCTTCCGCCTCATTTCTCATCGGCGATCAGCTTTCCGACCTCCGCGCCGGCGAGGAAGCCGGATGCAAAGCCGTCGTCATGGTCGCCACCGGACATGGCGTCCAGAATCTTGAAAAGGCGCGCGCGGAAAACCGGATCGTCAAATCCGGCCTTCCGGAAGCCGTGGAATATCTTCTATCTTTATGAAAAAAATTTTTTGCTTTTTCACAAAACAGGGTTACATTGTAGCGGGAACATGAGGGATACGGCATGAAAAGCATGAAGATCAACGCGGGGCTGCTGGAAAAGGTCAAACGCAAATTCCTGCGTATGAAATCCCCGCTGGAATTCGGCGGAGGCACCCACCGCTTCAATACACTGAGCGTAATGAACATTCCTCCCGAAATGGCTCACCGGGACGCCGCGTATGAACAGCTCGAACTCCTTTTCAACGGAAGCCGCTTCGACTCTTCCAGCGAAAACCGTGAGAAATTCTACACCCGCCTCAATGAGCTTCTTGAAATCGCCCTGGAAAAAACGGAGTTCATCCATAACGCCTCCAGCTCGCAGAAGTGTCAGCTCGGAAGCGAGGAAATGCTTCTTTATCTGCGGCTGATGCAGAAAAACCTGGTTGCGCTGCAGGAAATCGCCGCCTCGCAAAGCCTGATCCGGCAAAATAGCTCCACTTTCGAGGAAATGCTTGAAAATCCTTCCGCGGCCGCGTTTCTTCCGCTGGAAAAAACTCTTTTCACGACGGAAGTCTCCCTGTATTCAGCCGTCAAGGAAACCCTTTCCGCGGTAAGCCGGCAGTTATCCGTCTTCCAGTCCCAGCGCAGAAAACAGATGTTCACCAAGAGCGACAGTGAACGTTATGCCACGGCACACGAGGAGTATACCCGCCTGTATTCGGAAGGCCAGCAGGAAATTCCGCCCGACAGCGAGCAGAAGCCGTCCCTGAATATGCCCATTGCCTCCAATTGAAGTAAGGAATGTCCGGCGAACACGGATTTCTGATAAGGAAACGGAAACTTACTCAAGCACTCCGATATACGGGAGATTGCGGTATTCCTCTTCGGAATCGAGTCCGTAACCGACCACATAACGGTCCGGGATGTCGAATCCGACCCAATCCGGCGTCAGGAACTGTTTCCCCGCGACATGCTTGTTCAGGAGCACGCACGTTTTGATGCTCAGCGCTCCGCTTCCGGTCATGTGTTCCCGGATGCACTTCATGCTGAAACCGGTGTCAAGGATGTCATCCACCAGAAGGATATGGCGCCCCGCGGGAGGGGTTTTGAGTTCGGAACGGATTTTCAGATTCCCGCTGGAACAGTCGTTCTCATAACTGGAGGCGGCGAAAAGATCGACCCGGACCGGCAGATGGATACGCCGCACCAGATCCGCCCCGAAAAGCAGGGCTCCATTCATGATGATGACCACCGTCAGGTCTTTTCCTTTGTATGCCTCCGTAATGGATTCGCCAAGCTCGGCGACCCGCCTGGCAATCTCCTCTTCCGAAACCAGAATCTTCATCGTCGTTTCCCCTCATTTCCGTTCCGGATACTCTACTCCCTTTTCCCGCTTTTTCAAGAGACAGGAAGAAGAAAGCCCCCGCCGCCAAGAAGCCTTCCTCCGCCCATTTTTTCAGGAGGAAATTATTCCCGCGAGAGGGTGTAATCGCAGCTCCAGACCGCACTTTTCCCGGGGGCAAGAGTAATCATCGAGGAAATCGGCTCGACCGTGTATCCCTCTTCCAGATTCGACCATGAATAGAAGCCGTCATAGGACTGTTTCGGTTCAATGGTCAGAACCTCGCGGATCTCGTCTCCTCCTTCGATCCGGATGACGCCGGGCTTAAGGATCTCCACATCCAGACGTCCGAAGAGCAGATGCTTCCGCAATTCAGGCGCGGCATCCTTCGCCTTCAGGAAAAGATGCTCCGCTTTCGGACGGGAAGGCGTAAAGGCCGCTGACCCGCTCCGGACTTTCGTAATCGAGTTGACGGTTTTCTCTCCGGCATACGCCGATCCGATTTTCGGGTAGTTATTCACCTTGAACGAGAATGTCATCGGCTGTCCGGTCGGATTGGTAAATTCATACGAAATGGTGAACTTTTTCCCGTTGTCGCGCAGGAGAATGCTTTGCCGAATCGTCAGGTCCTTCAGCGGATTCCGGATCGCGGAGGCATTCTGGAAGTCGGGCACCCGATATTGGAAGACAACACACGGATTTCCGTCCACGCGTTTGATCTCGGCGATTTCAAAAGCGCACGGTTCGGACGCCTGTTCCGGAGAGTTCAGCGTGAAACGTCCCAGAAAACCGCGGCCCTTGTGGAAAAGGGAATCCGGTCGGCCACGGCCGGCGGACTCCCAGGAAACCGCCTCGCTGCCCTCCAGCGCGGCCACGCCGAGACGTCCCACGCCCTGTTCCAGATACAGGACCGCCCGGCCATTGTCCTTCAGGACCTCCCAATAAGCGGCGGAATTTCCATCGCGGAACGGTTGGACACGGCTGCGATTTTTGTATTGCGCCAGAAGGGTCCTCAACTTTTCACGGAGCTCCTTCTGATCGATGGCGTTTTTGGCGGAAACAGAAACGGAATTCTGTGCCGTCAGCCTCAGAATCATGGTTCCGTTCGGAGGAACCTCCGCCAGAAAACCGTTCCTGACTTCCCCGCCCCCGAGGACTTTTCCGCTGGAAAGAAAAGAGCGTCCGCCGAGAATATCCTCGACACGGTAATAAGGCGACTCGGTCCCGGGCACGGCCAGTTCGAGAAACGCGGGCGAATTCTCATTATAGTTGAGGAGGGTGATCAGGAAATCCTTTCCTTTCCGATGACCGAGAACGCGGAGATTCCGGTCCAGCTGGGGAAAGGAGATCTTTGTGTTTTTCCCGCTGCCGTCGGCGGCATCCAGCTTGACGACATTTTTACTTTCGAAACGGACCTCCTGTTTCGCCGATTCCTTTCCGGCATAGAACGCTTCCGCCTCCGCAATGGCGGCATAGGCGTCCCGGATGGAACGCAGATATCGTCCGTCGAACACATCGTTCGGCCAGAAGCCGATTCCGTATCCGCCGAGCGCGGCAACCGCGACAATGTTCTGCATCACTTTTTCGGGCGTGTAGCGGTTGTAATACATCGCCATGTTCTCCGTCGGGTCGATGAAGGGGAAACAGGGCTTTTTCAGTTCGGAAATGTTCAGCTTCATCTGATCGAAGAACGGAATTCCGGTAATGTAGGGCATATCCTGATGCATATCGATGATCGGATCGGCGGACTGAACGTCCACCCCGCACCATTCGGAAACACGCTGGCGGCCCGTCTGAAGCGGATCGCTGATCAGCCAGAATTCGACGCCGGGCAGTTTGGAACGGATCATCGCGGAAATCCGTTCCAGAATCCGCTGATGCTGGCGGATGCGGAAACGGAGCCATGCCTCCTTATATTTGGAAAGGATATCTTCCGTGGAAGGCACGGACCGAAGTTTGGCGAAGTCGCGGAACCGTGTCCGGTTTTCCACGCTGAAGCAATGTTTCATCGCGCCCGGCTCATAGTCCAGCGCAATCGCCTTGATGTGGGGATTGCCGCGGATGCCCTTCGCATATTCATCGGCAAGAACGCCCCAGATCAGATTCTCGGGGTCCTCGATCAGATACCACGGACTGACCGTGTTCGGAATCGCCTTGCCGTCGGCGCCGACCGAAGACGGCAGTTTTCCCTTGAAACGATTCTGCGAAACGGCGTTATAGAGCGGTCCGAACCACGGCATGCTGTAGGCGGAAGCCACATGCTGGCTGTAGTTGTAGGAATCGAGAACCTG
>CAYWZD010000067.1:0-12860 GCA_964462755.1 uncultured Victivallales bacterium
GTCGTAAAGATCGTCCCAGATCATCATTGTCTTATGGAGTTTCTTCGTCACCAGTTTATGAATGTTTTTCAGGTGCAAGAGGAAAATACCGCTCTGGCCTTCTTTTTCAAGACGTCTCTTACAGGCATCGCAATACCCGATATCCCATGCTTCGTCGAATCCGGCATGGAAATATTCGCAGGGGAATAAAGCGGCCACTTCCGAAGCATAAGTTTCGAGAAAATTCAGCGTTTCCGGATTCGAAGGACAGAAAACATGTTTGAAAGTTCCAAAACGCCCGGATGCGTTTCCCTGAAGTTCTCCATATTTTTCGAATCCGGGGGTATTCAGAAAGTGCTCCGCGTGTCCGAAAAGGGAAACCACCGGAATGACCTGAATGCCTTTCGAAGACGCGTAGGAGACAATCTCGCGGATTTCTTCCTCCGAGTAGGACATGTTTTCGGGAAACGCATGAAAGGAACGGGTGCGGATTCGTCCTTCCAGATAAAGGACCAGATAGTTGAAATCATACCGACGGATGAAGTCGATTCGTTCTTTGATGAAATCAACGGTTTCCGGCTGACGCGCCAAATCCATTTGTACTGCACGGAAGGTAAAATTGTGTTTTCCCATCGGATACACTTCATTTAATTTAATTGGGGGGTAAACTGGAAAATCAGGCTGCCGGTTCAACCGGCAGCCTGACGCCTGTTATTTCTTGTCGATGAACTCCAATTTAAAATTCTTGAGTTCGGATTTGCATCTTTTCGTCAGGAGGATAACGGGTTCGACCGTGGCCGTTCCGGGCCACCATTTTGCGCCCTGGAGCTGGCCTGTATATGTGCTGAATTCATTGGAGGGCGTTGCAGCCACAATATAGAGATAACCACCCCATGAACTATGCATGCGGACTTTGGTACCTGCGGGAAATTCCTGGTTGACGGCACTGTTGAATGTGATCAGGTAGCCGTCCGCCTCTTTTTCAACCGCTTTGACGGTTCCGGAACTGACATTGAAGTTGGGCAGATCCGACTTGTCGTCTGCAATATTAAAAGCCATTACCATTCCCGGTTTGATATTTGCCCCGTCTTTGACTTTTACGCTGGTATCGCTCTTCTGGCACGGAGTGAGAAGTTCCGTATTCGTGTCGGCCACCACCTGGATATTTCGCGGTGTGATCATACGGTTATTTTTATCCCATACGTAAAAACCGATCAGCAGAGTTGTTTTGACATCGGGTTCGAGGATCCTGAAATCGCATGAAACCTTCGTAATTTTTTCCGGATCAATTTTGATTTTTTCAGTGGCATGGATTTCCTTCCCGGTGTATTCGAGAACATCATTCGGTTTTGCCGTCAAGGCCTCATCATTCTTCCAGTCTCCTTTTTCGGGCAGTTCAATGATGTTCGCCGCCGACACTCCGACGGCTGCGGCCATGAACAGAACCGACAACATTTTCTTTTTCATTTCTTGACTCCTCCTTAATTTAGGTTATTTGGTTTCTCACGACCGCTGTTTCTACTTAAAAAACGGTCTTTCTACATTTTTTGCCCCGTGCTGAAAAAGCCCGCGGGGACAGAAGGATGAACTTCAAGGCAGAGTTTTTGATTGCATATCCTTTATGTCTGCATTGAAGATGCCCCTGAATTTCTTTTAATACAATAAACTCCATTTTGGGACAAGTCAAACTTTTTTTTGAAAAAAATATGATTTTTCTATTGACAAAATAAAAATAATATGTATATTTATATTATTACAGAAACGTTTCTGTAACTCAAAATGGAACAAAATCTGAATTCCAAAGAGCGAAAAAATCTTGCCGCACAATGCCGAATTGTTTAAAACATTGTCAATAAAAGCAAGGAAAGAATGAGGAAACCAATGAAGAACAAAAGCACGAAAGGGATCATGGTTCGAAACATCATAACACGTCTTATCGTGACGCTCTTTATTTTTTCGAATATGATGTGTTTGAATGCGGCGGAAAAGAAAATCAATCTTCAAAACAAACGTGTCGCCCTGTTTTACGACAAGCAGTTTCCTTGGCAGCCCGACATCGTCAGACCACTGGAATGGTACAAGAGCACATTGTCCGGACTCGGGCTGGACGTAAAAGTTGTCAATGCGCATGAGTTGTCCGACGTGAGGGTAATCAACCGCCGGAACTTCGACACGGTTTTTCTGCCGGACGGTTCAGTCATTCCACTCAAGGCGGAATACACCCTCACTGCTTTTCTTGCGAATGGAGGCAACCTTATTGTCGGAGAGCTTCAGGAAATCGCAAAAGGATATGACGAACAGAAGGGAACCTGGTCCCGAAGTTTCAGACAGGACTATTATGCCTGTTTCTCCGAGTGGCAGCTGCGGCGTCTCAAAAGTATTTATCGAATCAACAAACACGGCGGCAAGTGTTTCCTGAATGAACCCATGACACAAAATGCACAGCTCCCTGAATCGCTTCAATCCCTGCTGCCCCGGAAGATCGGTCCTTTTACCGGCGATGACTGGTTCCAGTTTCTGGACCGGGTCAATGCGAACGGAGAAGGAGGCCCCGGAAAAGATGTGAATTTCGCAGCCAATATTCTCTGGCCGGTTTATGTGATGCCGGATGGAGAGAAAACCGATTTTGTCGGCTACCGCTACCATAACTCGCTTTTGAACGGTTCTACACTCGTTCTGCTGGGAAAAACCGGACGTAATCTTTTGAAAACGGACGCGGCCCCCGGAGTCATTGCAGCCGCATTCCAACTGTGCGAACTCCCCTTCCCCGGCGAACAGTCGCCCGAATATTACAAGCGACTGATCGAAGTGCGGCGCAAACTCAGTCAGTTGAGTGAGCAATATACAGCCGTCAAAGAAATGCTTTCGGATGCTGCCATCGTTGCGTTTTATCAGGGAAAATCCGACCGCTGTAACGAGCTCAGCCGTCTGCTGAATCAACTCGACAAGGAATTCTTCGCCCTCTTGAATGAGAATCAGAAAGCGGATACCCTTCTGCTGGATGAAAAGGGATATGAAGAGCAGGATCAGATCCGCAGAAACGTGCTGGAACAGATTTCACAACAGAAAAAGCGGTTCAGCGCGGCACAGGAAAAAGTCCAGAAGGAAATCGGAGCCATTCAACGCCCGGACAAGGTCCCCGTTAAGAACCCGACATTCAAAAATATCCGGGTCGATGCGGCTATGTGCGCACCCATCGGATATTATATGTATCGGGAGTATTTTTTCCAGACGCTGAAGCGTCTGGGAGTCAACACCCTCACTTCCATTGTCATGGGCAATAATACCAGCCGCTTGCGGGAATACTTGCGCGATCCCCAGATACTGAAGGCCAGTGAAGGCATCTCCTTCATGCCGACTTATGATTCCAATGAAGGAAATTACAGCCGGTTCGATCCGGTGACGGGTAAAGTCCGGGATGTCCGGAATGGCGATCATCCGCAGGACAATCAGAAGATTGAACGGGAATTGCCGAAGCTGATTGCCGAATGGCAGGGCTTGCCGGTATATCGAATGATTTACACCGATACCCTGATCCAGGAAAACGGCATGTCAACTTTCTGCTGGGGGGAACAAGCACGCAAGGATTATCAGGCATTTCTGGCGCAACGGTATTCCAACATTCAGTCACTGAATCAGCGCTGGAAAAGCGATTACAAATCCTTCGCCGACATTCCGGTTCCCACTGCTCAGCCTCAAACCGAACCGGAACATGGAAACTGGGAGGATTGGGCGTCGTTCCGGGATCAGGTCTTTTCACAAAAGAAAAAGTTTTTATACGGAACCTCCAAGCGTTGCGCACCATCCATTCCCGTGAGTTTCATCATGTCAAGCACGGCTTTAGGCCGTCCTTACTATGGAGGAAACAACCTGTATAATTTTACCGAAGATCAGGATATTTCAGGGATGGACGGCACCTATCTGGATGTTCCTGTGGGTGAATGGGCCTGGTTTGACCTCAATCGCGGGATTCCTGCATATACATTCGAGTGGGGCCCCTTTTATGTGACCCAATCCGATCCAAAACAATGGAAAAATAAACTGACTTCGGAAGTCTGGGCTCTTCTCAGCGGAGGAGCCATTGGAATCAACATGCGGATTTGGAGCTACGGCGGATGCAGCGGCAACAGCGTGGACACCATGGGCTTGCCGACTTTGGCCGGCTGGACGCTGAAGCACATGATCGATCAGGTGAATCAGTTCGATCATATCATTCTCGATGGGAAACGTCCTGCTTCCATCCGGATTCTTTATTCCAACACCTGCCGACGGCACATGCAATGCTGGAGCGGCGGATCGCAATGCAAGCATACGAACGCCGTAGACAACCTCTACTCCATGTTCCGGACCTGGTGTTGGCCAGCGCGGGTATTGGCGGAGGAAGCCCTTGGAAAAGATCTTTCTTCCTGTAAATTACTGTTGGTCCCTCAGGCGGAATACCTGAAAGAAAGCACACAGAAGCAACTCCTGGATTTTGCCCGCCGCGGCGGCAATGTGCTGGTGGAAGGCTTCAGCGGACGTCTGGACAATTATGGACATCCCAGCGGGATTCTCTTTGCCGCCGCCAAGGTCCAATGCCATCCGGTCAAGGATGCCGTCCTCCTGATGAATGGGGAAAAGGTGGCGCTGGGAGAATCGGAAACCGCATACGGTTTCAGCATCGATCCCCTCGCCCATGCGCGTATCCTGCTGCGTTATACGGATCAGTCGGCGGCGGTTGTCTCCTGTCCGTTGGGGAAAGGACAGCTTATTTTCAGCGGTGTCCCGGTCAGTCTGCTGAAAATGGAAACGGAAGGCCATCAGCTCATGGAGGGGATCGGACGGAAAATGAATCTGGCTCCGAAATACAGGAGCCGGGATTCGAAACTGGTTATACGCGAATGGGAATACAACGGGCAGACTTATTTGATCTGCACCTATCCGCAAATCGGAACAAGTGAACTTAGCGAATGTTCTCTGATGATCCGGGGACCCTTCAAGATTCAGGATTGCCTGCTGGGAATGGAAGTGCCTTCTCAGACGGATAAAAAGGATACATTTGTCAGTTTTGTGATCCCGGCTCCCGGAATCCGCGTATTCCGTCTGGATCCGCTCTCCCCGGAACAGCTGGCAAAAATGAAAACCGTGAAAAATCTGGACAATGTTTCGACTCAGTCTTCTGAGGGCGAAGCAATGCAGATGCACCTGCCGTACAAGGGATTCCTGTATGAGAACCGTCCACTCAAAATAGACGGCTATAAAATTGAAGTCATGGTCATCGGGAAAGGAGAGGCGGAACTGGTGGTCCGCAAAGGAACGGACACCGTTCGCCGCCGGATCAGCGCGGATAAAACATCGCAGTTCGGGACCATCGAAAATGCCAGACTGTATTCCATGGTAATCGCCGGGAATACCCTCCATATTTTCGTGAAGGCGATCAGCGACATTCTGCCGGTCGGCGCGAATCTTGAAATAAAGGAAACGAAGGGAATCGTCCGGAAGGAATCTGTCTGTTCATTTCAGGATGCCGGGGGCATGCTGACTTTGCGGAACGGTCTGATTCAGATCGAGGTGAATTCAAAACTGGGAGGACGAATCTTGGCTTTCACAGGAGAAAATGACGGAATCAATCAAATTGCGTCCAATAAGGGATTGAAAGTCGGAATCACCGACCGGATCTGGGGAACTTTCCCGCAGTCCGCCTTTCATTGCAGCGTTGTTTCCAACAGCCCGAAATTCATCGATCTTCTTCTGAAAGCGAATGAGAAAATGGGGACATTTGACTTGAGCAAGCGGATCACCATATCTCAGGGGATCGCGGCCTGGACTTTGTGCGTGGAAGCGATCAATTCCGATAAAATGCAGGGAAGTATGAAGTTGAATCTTCATCCTCAGCTGAGCGTGGGCGGAAGCGCCGACTTTTACGACAGTTTTTATGTGCCGCATGCGGGTGGGGTATTCAAGCTGGACTACCGTGCATCCGCGGGCGGATTTGAGTGTCCGCCTCCCTCCCAAGGCTGGGCGGGGATTGTGGACCGCAAACAAAAAGTGGCCTTGATCGAACAGTTCTCCCTGAAAGAAGTCAAAAGTGTCTATGCGTGGATGGGCGCGGACTTCTATGCGCTGGAACTCTTCTCGGATTCCGTGCTGATGTCTCAAGGCCAGAAGAAAGCGATGCAGACCCGTTTTCTGCTGATCCCGGGCATGACCGCGCTGGATGCCGTGGAGAACGACATGGCGCTTTCCCTTGCTGTTTCCGCCGTAAAACCAAAACAGAATGAGGACATCTCCATTGTCGTGGAAACAGGAAGTGCTCAGGCGGCTGAAAGGCAGATCGTCATGGAAGCTGTCCTGCTGAAAGACGGCGTCAGGAAAGTGGATGCGGGCAAAGTGACGGCAACGGTCTCGTTCGACCGTCCGGCGCAATGCGCATTCAAGATTCCGGGAAAAGCCATATCCGAGGCGGGACAATATACCATCAGGATTGTGGTTGCCGATCCGAAGGGAAATAGATTCCTTGCGACCGAAAAGAAACTCTAAAAAGCAGGGAAGCAATGTCGCCATTGACAAGCAGGAAGCATTACAGACGGTATCCGCATTTTCTACTTTTCGGTTTCGGGTCGAAAATTATTTCGAAAAAATAGTTTCAGCCCCTTGACAAAATCAAAACGAGGAATAAAATTTAATATAGCAGAAACGTTTCTGTAACCTTCCATTCACTGAAAAATTTTGAACAGAGGATCTCGCGGAATGAGTGTAACATTAAAAGACGTGGCAAAGCTTGCGCAGACAGACATTACCTCTGTCTCCGTGACACTCAGAAACACCCCCGAGGCAGCCGAACTCAAAGAATCCACTCGAAAGCGGATCATCGAGGCAGCCAAATATCTCGGGTATACCCGGAATGCTTTCGCCGCCGCCATGAGAACCGGGGAAAATCCTACGGTCGGAGTGATTTTGAACTCACAGATTACCGGAGAAGATATCTTTGAAAACCAGACGCTGTTTGGAATTCTCCACGAAACGGCGGCCTTCTCTTACGGAATCAGTGTGTATACCGATGAGAATGTCAAGGAGACGATCAAGTCCATTATCAGCCATCAGATCAAAAACGTCGTATCAATGAGTTTTTCCGCGGACAAAAGGGAAGAGACCGCCGCGTTATGCCGTTCGCATGAATTGAATCTGGTCCTTGTCATGGAAAACTCTCAAGGCGGATATCCGGCTGTCAACATCGACAATTTCGGCGGCGCCTATAAAGCGGTCAGGAGTCTGGTTGAACTGGGACATCGGAAAATCGCGTATCTCAGCTCTTCGCTTACCGCCCATTTTGTCAAAGAACGGTTCCGCGGATATAAACAGGCCCTGTCCGATTCCGGGATTGAATTCAATAATGAGGAAGTTATTTTCGGGGACGGCGAGGATTTTGAAGCATTTCTGGGAAAAATCCCGTCCATGCCGAAAGCCCGGCGCCCCGATGCCATCTTTGCAATGGAAGACAATCTGGCCGTGGCCACGGAAAGTCTGATGATGAAAGCTGGAATCAGGATTCCGGAAGACATCTCCATCATGGGATTCGGCAATTATGCCGGGTATAATATTCTGGTTCCCATCTCAACGGTGACCGCCCCATTCAAAGAGTTGGGCAAGAATGCGATGCGCTTGCTGCTCGGGAAACGGAATCTGGCCTTGAAGAAGACAGACTCCGGAGATTATCTGCTGCCCATGGAAGTGCTTCACCGGGAATCGGTCCGTATGCCGGAAAAAATCCGGATTCAATTGAAACGCGATGGAAACATCCCCAATGTTTTTATTACACGGACTCATAATAAATGAAAGGAAAGATGAAAATGGGAAAGCATCTGAATCGTTTGAACCGGCGGGCGCGGCATTTTACGCTCATAGAACTTCTGGTAGTGATTGCAATCATCGCCATTCTGGCGGGAATGCTTTTGCCGGCCCTCAATAAGGCACGCGAAACGGCTCTGTCAATGAGCTGCATGTCCAACCAGAAAAACATTGCAACCGCATGTCTCATGTATGCAAATGACTACAAAGATTGGCTGCCTCTCATCAAAAGTCATCCGGCGGCGGACTACAACGCATGTGTGCAAACATCCGGAGGAATCTGCTGGGATGGACGAATCAAACCATATGTCGGTGACAATTATAACACAGCAACCTATCCGGGGACTTCCTATTTTAATAATAAACTGTTCCTTTGTAAGAAAGCGGTGATTGCCTGGCCTTATGGTCCTTATCAACTCACTACAATTTCTTACGGTTTGAACATGGGAGTCTCCAACTACGACTCGACAAAATTGATCCACAAACTGAATGAATTTTCCATACCTTCCAAAACATGTCTAACGATCGAGTCCTATTCTGTGGGGCAGACGAGTGATCGCAAAACAGGATATGGCAGACAGCAAGTGCCTGATAGCTCGTATGTCTCCTGGCGGCACGGGACTTCGATTCCGCTTTCCTATGTCGATGGACATGCGACTGTTCTCCAATACCGGTTCGTAACAACCCATTTTATCACTAACGATATTTTCTACACTTACAACGGAACGAATGGAAGATAAGGAATTTCATGAAAAAAGCAGTTTTAACTTTCTTGACGGTTTTCTCGGTGTTTCCGGTAATCGCGGATTTCCCGCTGGTTCTGGATGGAGTATCTAAATGCGCCGTCGTACGGCCGAAAGGCGCCGATGCTTCGGAGATTTTTGCCGCACGGGAACTTTCCGCGTATCTGAAAAAAATTACCGGTGCAGAGGTGAATATCCTGCGGCGTCCCGACGCACAGCTTTACAACATCTACCTTGGCACGACGGACAATCCCGACTTCAATTTACCGTCCCAGGCAAAGGCGCTGATTCCGCAACTCAAATATGATGGGTTCGCGCTGTATTCAGACAAGACCGGACTTTACATCTTTTCGAAGGAAAAACGCGGTGTCCTTTACGGGGTCTATGACGTTTTGAAACGTTATGGCAGCATCCGCTGGATTTTCCCCGGAGAGAAAGGGGAATATTTCAAAGTCAAAAAGGATTTCTCCATTCCGCAGCTTGCAGAGGTGGACAATCCTTCGTTCAAATGGCGCTGCTTCAACCTGATTGCGGCGAACAGCATGAGGAAAACCGAACTGTGGATGGTCCGCAATAAAATGACTCCGGGTCATTCCAGCGAGCCGCACCTTGCGCCTGCCGCGGATGATGGATACCACGTCTTTTATCTCCTGCTTCCCGACGAACTTTTCAAGACGAGACCGGAGCTTTTCGGACTGTACAAAGGCAAGCGCATGCCCCAGGAAGGGATGAAACGCCAGCCATGCACGTCCAACCCGGAAACCGTCAAAATCATGTGCGACAACCTTGTGAAAATGCTCAAGGCCAACCCGAAAATCAAACGTTTTGTGATCTTCAATAATGACAGTCCAGCATGGTGCGAATGTGAAAACTGCAAAAAGCTGGATACTCCGGACGAGGCGGCACGGGGACAGGTTCCCACCCGTTACTGGACGTTGGCCAATGCCCTGATCAAAGCGGGAAAAGCCGTCGCTCCGGATGTCGATTTTCTGGGAGCCGCCTATCAGAACTACCATGACTATCCGGGTGGAGTCACGCCGACCCGGGACGCCGTATTCATGCCCGCCTACAACATGCGCTGCTATACGCACACCCTGATGGACGAAACTTGTATTCACAACGCCCGTTTCCGGGAATCCCTGACAAAGTTCCAGAACAACGGCATGTCGGCGATGAGCTATAACTACTACAATTTCCTGCCGTGCATGGGGTTTTATTACCTGCCCGTGTCCCACCGGATTGCGGACGAACTCAAGACATTTCACAAGATGGGCCATATCGGCTGGATGGATGAAGTCCTTCCTTATGATGGAAACTTCATACAAGGACGCGACAGCAAGATGTGGCAGCACAACATCCTTGACCTGTATATTCGCGTTCAATTCCTCTGGGACGCGGACGCCGATTATGACAAAGTGTCAGAGGAGGCCGGAAACATTTATTACGGGAAGGCATGGCCCGCCATGCGTCTTTTCCGCAAGAAACTGATCGATCTCTATGAAAACACCAACGCCCATTTCTCAATGGAATCCATGAATTGGGAACTGGGGAAGTGTCTCACGGAATACGGTTCGAAGGAAGAACTGGAACGCCTTCTTGCGGAAGCTGAAAAGCTGGCGGAAGGCGATCCGGAACTGACGGCGAAAATCGCTTTGGACAAGGAGGCATTTGAGAAGTCCTGGGTAGGCTCCTATCAGAAATATGCGGCGGAAAAAATGCCGTCGCAGCTTGCCGCGGCGAAACGGATTGCAAAAGACGACCGGGACAATCTGAAATTCGCCGATCATGCCTCCGGCATTCCGATCAAACTTCAATTTCTGTATGATGATAAAAATCTGTATGCATGTCACGGAGCGGCTGGAAAAGGGTCCACGCTTGAGCTGACCGTCGAGGGGAAAAAGCATCTCATCGATACGGAAAAAGAAGGAATGGAAACCATTCCGCTTGATTCCGTGACTGACGGCGGCGTTTGCCATGTGGCGGCCTCCTTAAGCAAAGACGGGCAGAAATTCCAGTGGAACGGGGGAAGCAATTTGAGCGACTCCGCCAATACACGACTGGTATCATTCGGCAACCTTCCGCTGGTGGTGAACGGCGATTTTGCAGACACTAAAAAGTTTGAACGGATTTATGATGTGCTTTCCATCGCCGGCCCGTTGAAAATCGAACCGGAGCCAACGGCCAGAATCGGGAAGAACGTCCTGCGCATTGACGGAAACAGCGGGCTTCTGATGCTCGGTCTGGAAAATCTGTATGGATATTGCCAGAATTACTGGAAACCGGAAACCTACAAGGGCAAGCTGGCAGTCCGTTTTTACGCACGCGGCAACGCCACTTTCAGTCTGCGTTTCCGCGACAGCATGGGCTGGCAGAAACAATGTTTTGAATATAGCGGCGCCCAAAGTGTTCACTCTCCGGAATGGACGAAGCTGGAATGGATTTTCGATGGCTCCGTGCTGAAGGGAAAATACCTGAGTTTCCTGATGGTATGTTCCGGCAAAGCCGACATTGACGACTTCCAGATTACAAGAGTTCAGTAAGTAAGAAAAAGGAACCTCCCAATGCATATTGGAAATAAGTCCGTCCTGGCGGTTGTGCTGGCCGCGGCCATATGGCCGCTGGGAATGTTCGGCATCGATCTTGTGAAAGACGGAAAGCCGAATGCGGTCATCGTCCTGCCGACCAATATGAGCGGGGCGGAAGGCTATGCCGCCTCCGAATTGTCGGTTTATCTGCAGAAAATCACGGGGGCTTCCGTGAATATCCGGACCACCCCTCAGCCGGGAACTTATCCCATTTATCTTGCCGCGGCTTCAGGACAGCTTCCCGCGGAAGTGAGCAAACTGTTCTATAAACTCAAAGATGACGGATTCCTGATCGTTGCCGGGAAAGACGCCATGTACGTGACGTCCCGTATCCCGGCGGGGGTGATTTACGGCGTGTATGAAATTCTCAAGCGCTATGGCGATGTCCGCTGGTTTTATCCCGGTCCGGAGGGGGAATATGTCCCGCAGAAATCAACTTTCAGCGTTCCCGAAGGCGTCATCAGCGTCAATCCGTCTTTTCTGAAACGTTCGTTCAATCTCACGGGCGGGCCGCAGAACTACATGGCCTATCCAACCATGCAGTGGATGCTCCGGAACAACATGACAGGGGCTGTCAGCAGCGGACTCTACACGGACCTCAAGGCTTATGGAGGACATGACTGGTGGACGCTTCTGCCGAAAGAACTTTTCCGGACCCGTCCGGAACTCTTCCCGATGGTGGGAGGAAAACGTCATGTTCCCTCGTGGAAATATTCCGATCCCGGCTATTCCAATCCGTGCGTTTCCAATCAGGAAAGTGTGGACATCATGGTGGATTCCGTCCTGAAAAAGATCGCCGCGGACCGGAAGATCACCGTGTATGAAATCCTTCAAAACGATACAAGCCAATGGTGCGAGTGCGAGAACTGCCGGAAGCTGGATTCACCCGCGGACCGGATCAATCACAGCATCTCCAATCGCTTCTGGACCTTTGCCAACGCGCTGATCCGAAATATCCGGAAAACTTCCCCCGGACTTGAGATTACCGTCTGGGCTTACATCAACGCGGAAGATCCTCCGGACACAGTGAAGCCGGATACCCGCTGCAACCTCCGGTACTGCATGGTCCGCCGTTGTCACATTCATGCTCTTCAGGACCCTTCGTGTGCGATCAACCGCAAATTCAGGGAACGTCTGGAAGCATGGCGCAAGCTCGGCATGCCGATCTGGACGTATGAATACAGTGCTTTCGTTCCCCACGGCTCCCGGGTTTCCGCGCCGTTCGAAAAAATCCATTCCGAAGATATGAAATTCTACCGGAAACTCGGACTGATCGGCTGTTGCGACGAACGGGCGCCAATCGTAGACACTCCGGAAAAATATTTCATCGAGGACTATTTGAGAGGCGGGAAAGGAAGTATGTCCAATTCATGGTATTATGATGTCATCCCGCGATATTTTCAGGCATACTTCCTCTGGAATTCCGATGCCGATTTCGAAACGGTCATGGAGGACTTCGGAAGCAAATTTTACTGCAAGGCATGGCCGGAGATGAAGCAATACAGAACACTTCTCCGCGAACGCTATGAAAAAGCGCCCACCCATTTCATGTATGGCACGCCTTCCGTGGCCGCCGGACGTATTCTGGATGATGCTTCCGAGAAGTTTCTGTCCGAAAGGCTGGAAAAGGCTCTTGCGCTGGCCTCCGGAGACCAGGCCGTCTGCGCCCGCATTCAGCGGGATCAGGAGGTTCTTGACGGATTGGTCGCCAAACGCCGCGAATATC
>CAYWZD010000068.1:0-12859 GCA_964462755.1 uncultured Victivallales bacterium
CGCCTGGGAAATCCACGGCAAGACCTACACCAGGACAGGCGCCACTCTGCTGGTCGTCACATTTCTTCCGGACATTCTGCTCAATTCCATCATCTGCGACAAGGAGAAGATTTCATTTTTCCTTCATAATCCCGCACTGAAATACCGTCCGTATTTCCTGAAGCCGGAAGTCCGTGCCCGGATCATGGCATTTGTCGAGAAGATGGAGATGTTCGAAAAAGAGGCTGTCCCGAATGACGCCCAGAAGAAGTGGCTGGAGATCGTGGATTTCATTTCCGATATTGTCCTGCTGCTGGACCGGTGGCTCCCGATCACATCTTCCCGTTTGGAATATGCCAAGCTGGAGCCGGCTCTTGTGAAGCTGTCCAGCCTTGAAAATGTGCCGCTTTCCGTTTCGGCGGCGGCGAAGGCCTGTTTCCTGAGTGAAAGTCATTTCTATCATCTCTTCAAGGAATTCTACGGCATTCCCTTTTCCAGCTATGAACTCTATTTCCGTCTGAACGGCGCCGCCTCGGATTTGAGCGGCGGAAAGATGAATGTCAAGCAGGCCGCTTCCAAATGGGGATTTTTCGACGCGAGCCATTTCAGCCGGACATTCAAGAAATTCATGGGAATTCCGCCTGTAAAATATGGTCGGTGAACGTCCGCCCATCAGGAAATTCAGACGATTTCCCGGATTCTGCCTTGACACGATGGAAAAAGAAGGTATAGTAATATCATATAATAAACTATGGTATTGTATATGAAACCTTTAGAAAAAGAAAAATCTTTTGCTCCTGCGCTGGATGCCGGACTCGACGTGCTGGAGATCCTTGCATCGAAGAGGGTCGCGGGGTTCAATGAGTTCTGCGCGACTCTTCCGATGAGCAAGGCGAGTGTTGCGCGGATTCTCAAGACGCTCTCCCTTCGCGGTTACGCGGTCAAGAGCGAAGCCGACGGCAAATGGCGTCCGGGGCCGAGAATGAGTTTCCCCGGCGGGGGGCTTCCCGCGGTGGAACGGCTCCGGGCGGAAGCGCCCGCCGTGCTGGAATCTTTTGTCGATGCAACAGGCTGTACCGCGCTTTGCCTTTACTGGAGCGGGAAGGAATATCAATCGATTGTAAAGGAACAGCGGGAAGGGGGAATTGTGATGATGGACGTGGGGGTTATCATCCGCGACCTTTCGACTTCTCCGTGGGGATGGCTTTTCTATCTGTCACTGGATGCCCGGGGGAAAAAGGAGGCGCTGCGTCAAGTCGCGGAACCTGTGCGTTTGAAGGAACGGCTTCCCGAATGGTCCGCGCACATCCGGAAAAACGGATTCGCTTTTGACAACCATGAGATATTCCCGGAACGGATGCGGCTCGGCGCTCCGGTTTACGATCATCGCAAACATCTTGTCGGCGCGATTGGAACCGCCTGCACGCAGCTTTCCGTACCGCCGGAACGCTTTGCGGAATTCACGGATGAACTGGTCCGGCACGCGGAGCTTCTTTCCGGAAAAATATCCGGCGGAGGCGTCACGGAAGAAGAATCTGCGAAATGAGGAGGCAGGACCGGGACGATGAACCATAATTTTTCATTGCTGATCAAACCGGCTTCCTGGCGCTGCACCCTTGCTTGTCCCTCCTGCTTCTATTCGAAAAAAAACGAATTGTTCCGGGACGGCGGACTGCGGATGAATGACGAGATCCTTGCCGCGCTGACACGGAAGTTTCTGGGGTTGGGGCTCCCGCTCTCCTGTTTCGGCTGGCAGGGCGGAGAATGCACTCTGATGGGACTGGACTTCTTCCGGAAGGCATTGGATTTTCAGCGAAAATTCGCGAAACCCGGACAACGGGTTGCGAACTCGATCCAGACCAATGCCACTTTGCTGGACGATGAATGGGGGCGTTTCCTTCATGAGAACAGTATTCTGGCCGGCGTGAGTATCGACGGTCCGCCGGAAATGCATGACAGGAGCCGTCCGTGGCCGGACGGACGCGGAAGTCATTCGGAGGTTTTGCGCGGGCTGGAAGCGCTCCGCCGGAACCGTGCGGAATTCAATGTGCTGACGCTGGTTTCGGCGGTGAACCAGGAGCATCCACGTGAAATCTACCGCTATTTGAAGTCGCTGGATGTGAAGTATCACCAGTATATCGAGTGTATCGAGTTCGACTCCGAAGGAAAGCTGAAGCCGTGTTCGGTCGAGCCCCGAAAATGGGGGCGGTTTCTCTGCGAACTTTTCGACGAATGGTATCCGGCGGACACCCGCAAGGTTTCGATCCGGCTTTTCGACTCGATCCTGTCCCGGCTGGTCGACGGGGTGCCTTCTCTCTGTTCCATGGGGGGCAACTGCCGTCAGTATTTTGTGATCGAGCATAACGGCGACCTCTACCCGTGTGATTTTCATGTGTCGCCCGAATGGAAACTAGGGAACATCAAAACAGATGAATTTATGCCGCTTTTCGGATCTTCTCTCTACCGTGAATTCGGTAAGAGAAAATCCGCTGTTCACGTGAAATGCCGTGTCTGCGAATATTATGATCTCTGCATGGGATGCTGTCCGAAGAACCGTTTCCCCGCGGGCGATTTGAAGTCGCTCAGCGTGCTTTGCGACGGCTGGAAGATGTTTTATGCCCATACGCTGGAGAGGTTCGGAAAGCTCGCCGCCGAAATCCGGGAAGAACGCACGGAACATGCCCTCCTGCAGGAAGGGGCCTCATCCCG
The DNA here is from genome assembly GCA_964462755.1 of uncultured Victivallales bacterium. Taxonomy (GTDB): domain Bacteria; phylum Verrucomicrobiota; class Lentisphaeria; order Victivallales; family UBA1829; genus SIG94. Next base: position 2,689 of record CAYWZD010000068.1, read on the forward strand.
TCCGGGCCGGAATTCACCGTGTCCGTGCGGGAGCGGAAAAAAGTATAAAAGCTGTTGCGGATGACGCGAAAAAACTTTCACATGTTTCAATGATGAATAAAGGAAGCAAGACCATGAAACCGACTGCCCCGCCGCTTGGAATTGTGTTCATCGAAGCGGACCAGCACCGTTTCGACTGCATGGGGATCAGCGGGCATCCGCTCCTGAAAACCCCCAATATGGACCGTCTGGCGCGGGAGGGAATCTTCTTCGAGAACGCGTATACGCCCTGTCCGCTGTGTGTTCCGGCGCGGACCTCCTATTTGTGCGGACAATGGCCCCAGCAGCATGGGACTCTCTGCAATTTCGACGCGGAAAGCCATCATGCGCTGGAGCCCCGTTCAACCGTGTTTCCGCGTCTTCTGGCGGAGACCGGGAGGACTCTCGACTATTTCGGACGATGGCACGTCAAACAGAATTCAACTCCCCTCGACTACGGCTTCGACACTTATCTTTCCGACGACGAATATTGCCGATGGAGGAAAGAACGGGGACTCGAGCCGCAACCGTTCGAAAACAAATGGTTCGGGAATGTCGATCCTTATATCCGTCCGGAGGAGTCGAAACTCGCGTGGCTTTGCGGTCGCGTCATCGAACGGCTCCGGGAACGGGTGAACGAAGGACGTCCGTTCTACATCGGCATGGACACGCTGGAGCCGCATCTGCCGAACGTCGTGCCGGAGCCGTATAACTCAATGTATCCGCCGGATACGATTCCCCCGTGGGGCAGTTTTTCCGACACCTTCCGCAACAAACCCTATATTCAGGAACAGCAGCTCCGGACGTGGGGAATCGAAAAATACACGTGGAAGGACTGGACTCCGATCGTGTCGCGGTATCTGGGGGAGATTTCGCTTCTGGACGTTCAGATCGGCCGGATACTTGACGAACTCGAGGCGCTCGGAGTTGCGGACGATGTGCTGGTGGTCTACACGTCCGACCACGGCGACATGTGCGGCGGACACCGGATGCTCGACAAGCATTACGTGATGTACGACGATGTCTGCCGCATTCCCCTGATGATGCGCTGGCCCGCCGCAATTCCGGCGGGAACCCGGCACCGGGGGTTTGTCTCCAATGCGATCGACCTGCCGGCCACATGGCTTGATCTCTGTTCCGTGCCGAAGCCGGATTCCTTCGCCGGAATCAGCCTCCGGTCCGCCATGTCCGGGGATGCGGCTCCCGTAAGGGAAGACATCTTCTGTTCATGGAACGGAAACCAGTTCGGACAATACAGCCAGCGCATGATTACGGACGGCCGCTGGAAATACGTCTGGAACGCCACCGACCGCGATGAACTGTATCATCTGGAAAGCGATCCGTTCGAGCTGAACAATCTGGCCGCGGAACCGGAGTGCGCCGCACGGCTGGCCGCATGCCGGAAACGGCTGTACGAATGGATGGAACAAACCGGGGATCGTCTGGCGAACAACTGGATCAAAACCCAGCTTCTGGAAGGGCGGAAACTCTGAAACGGGTTCCCGGCCGACTCACTTTTTTCGCGGGGGTTCCGCAAGATTCATCGCGCCCCGGCGGTAGCCGGAAGGATCGCATTCAACCTTCCGGAATCCGAGATCCGTGAGAAGTCCGGTGATTTCGGCTTCCCGGCGGGAAAGACGCCGCAGGTCGATGGGGCGGACCTCCACTCGGGCCGTTTCGCCGTTCTCCAGACAGCGGACACGAACCCCGCGGAAGCCGAGGCGTTCCCGGAGAATTTTTTCAGCGCCTTTCGCCCGGTCGAGCACGGTTTGTTCCAGCGGGGTTCCGCAGGGAATCCGGGAGGCCATGCACGCGGAAGCGGGGAGCATCCAGTTCCCGATTCCGAGACGCCGCGCGAGAAGACGAATCCGCCGTTTTCCGAGTCCGGCTTCCAGAAACGGATGACGGACGCCCAGTTCATCGGCGGCTTTCATGCCGGGCCGCCAGTCGGAAAGGTCATCGGTATTGGCACCGTCGCAGAGCGTGGAAATTCCCATGGCGCGGAGCGCTTCGAGTGCGGTTCCCATGATGATTTTCTTGCAGTGATAACAGCGTATGCGGTCGTTTTCCCGGATCGTCGGATGATCCAGCAGATTCAGGGTGACGACGTGAAGTTTTACCCCCAGTTCGCGGGCGGCGTTTTCCGCGAGGACGCGTTCCTCTCCCGGACAGAACGGCGTGTGGGCATGGAGCAGTCGGACCGCGTCCGGACCAAGGTGCTTTACGGAGAAAAAGGCGAGCATGGTGCTGTCCGCCCCGCCGGAGAACGCGATGCCGAACGGAGCCGTTTTCCGCAGGATTTCAAGGAGACGCTTTTCCTCGGGGAGTTCTTTCATGCATTCTTCTTCCGGGCAAGAAATTCCTCATAGTCGCGGATCAGGATTTCGGACATTCTCTGCCAGGGGAACTTGTCTTTGACCAGGGCGCGTCCGGCTTGTCCCAGACGTCCGGCTTCACTGTCTTCGGAGAGAATGCGGAGGAGTGCTTCCGCCGCGGCGGCATGGTCGCCGGGCTGTGTCAGGAATCCGGTCTGTCCGTCGATCACGACTTCGGGAGTGCCGTCGAGCGGGTAGGCGACAACAGGTTTTCCTTCGGCGAGGGCCTGCACCGCGACGCGGGGAAGTCCTTCCTTCAGCGAGAAATGGGCCACGGCGTCGGTCAACGCGATGTACCGGGCGACCTCGTCAGGGGGCACCAGACCGGCAAAGGAAACATGGTCAGCGATGCCGAGGTTTCTCACAAGATTTTCATAGTCGTTCCGGCTGGGACCGTCGCCGAGAATCAGGAAATGGGTGTCCGGGCGTTTTTCGACGATCTTTGCGGCGACCGGGAAGAAGTCCTCGTATCCCTTGCGCGGGAAGAGTCGGGCCACCGCGCCGACAACCTTGCGTCCGGCGGGAATGTTCAAGTCCGTGCGCAGTTTTTCCTCCGGTTTCGCGTCGAGGAAGCGGTCCAGCTCCATGCCGCTGTAGACGACCTTGAACTGTTCAGGACGCCCGATTTTCTGCGCGAGGCACTGGTCGATCATGGCTTGCGCGACGGAATAGATGCGGTCGCACCGTTTCGCGGCATAGCGTTCCGCGTGGATGTAGATGAAGTTCTTGAGGGCGCTTTCGTAGGGGCCGAAAGCAAGCCCGTGGATGGTGTGCGCGACCATCGGAACCCCTGCCTTGCGTCCGGCGATTCGTCCGATGATGCCCGCCTTGGAGGAATGGGTGTGGATGACGTCGAACTCGCGTTCTTTCAGGAAATCGACCAGCCAGCAGATGGCTTTGAAGTCGATGACAGGAGAAATTTCCCGCACGAAAAGCGGAGATTCCACCACTTCGAAACCGGGGTTTTTCATCTTGGAAAGAAGCTGTCCTTCGCGTCCTTCGGAAGGACCTGTCAGCATGACGCATTCGTGTCCGGCCTCCACCAGCCCTCTGGCGGAGAGAAAAGTGTTTTCCTGAGCGCCGCCGACAATCAGTCGTGTGATAAAATGACAGACTTTCATTTGATGCGTTTCCTTTCTTCCCGGCCGGACGCGTTATCCAGAGGGAGAATGACCGCGGACGTTTCTTTCCTGCGAGGAAAAATCCATTTCCGGATCAGCTTGTTCCGCGCGTCAGCGAGTTCCATTTCCGTAACGCCGTCTTTCCGTGTAAATATCCGGATATGTATATTAAAGTCGAAATGAGAAATGTCAAAAGAAAATTCGCCATTTTTTGAAAATGTTTTGATTTTTTGCGAATTGAAAATATTTTCTCCGCCTTCTTCAGACATGAAAACGATTCTGGAACCGCTTTCCCGCGCGCGTTCGAACGCCTCCGCGGCATGAGTGGAACTTTTCCGGAATTCCGGGAGCAGAAACGTGTCCACTGGCATTTTCGGAAAAATGTATTTGGCTCCGGCGGAAAAATCGCGTCCGGGTTCGGAAAGAATCAGCAGGGAGAGATGGGAATGTCCGCGCTGTTTCAGATACGTTACGGCCGATTGGGCCGAGAGGAAGTCGCCCGGGTTTGCGACGACGGAGAAATGATATTCCGGAAGGCTCAATGCGAAGGAAGGCGTTTCCTGACGATCCCCGTAAAACACAGCGATCTCCGGTTGGTTCCGGGAAAAAAGTCCGGAACACCAGAAGAACATCAGAAATAGCAGAATCCCAAACGCAGAAAAAAAGACTTTGCGGTTCGACGCAACATAAAGGACCGCCAGAGCCGCGACCCCGGCGAAGATGCTCCAGAGGGGAGGGGCGCTCAGCGTGAAATCGTCCAGGTTGGCGAAGAAATCGCAGACCCGGTTGATTCCCGCCGCCGGGAGGGCCAGCAGGGGAGAGAAGAAATCCGCCGCCTGCGGAATCACCAGACATGGAACGATCGAGGTGCAGAAGACCAGAAAGGCGACCCATGTCAGTGGGAGCACCAGCAGATTCGCGGGGAGGGCGAACGGAACGCTGATTCCCTGATAAAAAAGGGTCAGAGCGAAACTTGCGGCCCACGCGGTCAGACATCCGGCCATGGAAAGCCAGAACCAGAAAAGGAATTTCCGTTTGAGGTGCATCAGGGGAGACGCTGTTTTGGCCGGACGCCATAAATCCCGTTCAAAAGCCATCCGCACCCAATGCGAGGCCGCGGGCGCGGTCGCCACGAGGAAAATCACGCAGAGGAAGGAATACTGGAATCCGGCGTCGCGGATCTGGAACGGATTCCAGAGGAGCAGCAGGGAGCAAGCCATGAATACGGAATTGATTCCGCTGCCACGGAGAAGAAACGCACGCAGGACGCACCAGCAGAAGAGCATCAGGAATGCGCGGAAAGCGGGCATCTGAAGTCCGGTGGCAAGCGTATAGATGAGCGTGAGAAACGGTACCATGAGCAATTTGATCCGGAACGGCAGGAAGGCCAGCAGGAAGAAGAGCGCCCCGGCGAACATGCCGATGTGAAGCCCGCTGACCGTCAGGATGTGGACGGTTCCGCTGCGGATGAAATCGGAACGGCTTTCCCGGTCGATGCCCTGACGGCATCCGAACAGAAGGGCCGCCGTCAGCGCCCGGTCCGTCTGATTGTTCATGCGGGAAAGGAGGCGTCCCAGAAGGAGGTCGCGTCCCGCAAGAAGCAGGGAGTATGGCGAGTTTCTGTGTCCGATGAATTCGGGCTGATCCATTGTCCGGAACATGCAACGGATTCCGCGCCGCGCCAGATATTCGCCGTAGTTGAACGCACCCGGCACCGGACTCCCGGAAGGAAAGCTCAAAATTCCTTCCGAACGCAGAATGTCTCCATAGGAAAAGGCGGGCGTGTCTTTAGGGAAGGAGGCCATGACCGTGCCGTTTACCTCCCGCCAGGGAGAGTCGGGACTGTATCTTGCCCTCACCAGACGGCAGCGCACCGTGGATGGATTGGGAAGAAGCGCCGCTTTACCGCAGACGGAAGGTTCCGTGACCAGCAGTTCGGCCTCGATTCCGGTTTCCGGGCGGGAGTCGGTGAACAGCGCCGCCGGATCGCTGCGGTTCGCATGTTCCGCAAGCAGGAGCGAGACCGAGGCCGCCAGCGCCGGAAGAAGAACTTTGAAAAGAGTGTCCTTCATCCCCAGCGGGAACAGCGCCGCCAGCGTCAGAAGGACGGGCAGGAACATCCGGAGAAGAAGCCACTCCGGCGCAAGGATGCCCGGAAGGATCGCGGAGAGAATACCGAGGAGGACCACCGCGCAGGGAACCTTGCGCGCAAAGTCGCGCAGATGCTGCGGAAGAGGGGCCGTCCGGATCGGTTTTCCGGAACCCGGAATCGCTGTCCGTTCCATGGATCGGCCCCCGCGTTGAACTGTGAATTATTCGGTCAGGATGTCCTTGTAGGAACAGCCCGGCGGGATCATCGGAAGCACGTGCTCCTCGTAGCCGGTGTGGCAGTCCAGCAGGAAAGGACCGTCGGTTTCGAGCATTTCGCGGATGGCGTCCTCGACCTCTTCCCGCTCGTGAACGGTGCGGCCGGGGATGTTGTATCCTTTCGCGATCGTGACGAAATCCGGGAAATAGGAACCGCCTTCCTTGTGATCCTTCAGGACGGTATTGCAGTGCTGGCTGCCGTAGAAGCGGTCCTCCCACTGTGCGACCATGCCGAGATGCTGGTTGTTGAGGATGATCATCTTGACGGGGATGTCCTCGGCGTAAAGGGTTCCGAGCTCCTGGATGTTCATCTGGAACGAACCGTCGCCGTCCACGTTGACGACCAGCTTGTCGGGGCACGCCACCTTGGCTCCCATGGCGGCGGGGAGTCCGAAGCCCATGGAGCCGAGTCCGCCGGAAGTGAGGAACTGACGCGGGTATTTATATTTGTAGAATTGCGCGCTCCACATCTGATGCTGTCCGACTCCGGGCACGATGACCGCGTCTCCGCGGGTGAGACGGTACAGGGTTTCGAGCACGTACTGCGGTTTCGGCGGACAGTGCGGTTTTGCCGGTTTGTAGGAGAGTGGATGGGCGGCCTTCCATTCCGCGATCTGTTTATGCCAGAGGGCGAAATCCTGATGAATGGGCTCTTTGTTGAGTTCGGCAAGGACCATCCCGACATCGGCCACGATGCCAAGGTCGGCGCGTTTGTTCTTGTTGATCTCGGAGAAATCGATGTCAATATGAACAATGTATGCGTCCTGCGCAAAGGTCTTGACCGGGCCGGTGACGCGGTCGTCGAAACGGGCGCCGAGAGCCAGCAGGAGATCGCACTCATTGATGGCGTAATTGGCGTAGTATGTGCCGTGCATTCCGGGCCAGCGGAGGGAAAGCGGATCATCGTCGGGGAAGGCGCCGAGGCCCATCAGGGTGGACGCGACGGGAATGTTGTATTCATGCGCGAATTTACGGAGTTCTTCGGAGGCGCCGGACGAGATGATTCCGCCGCCGGCATAGATGCAGGGACGGTGCGAGCGCTTGATCGCCTTCTTGATGGCCTCGATGTCGGAGTCACTCACGGTATCGCAGGGCGGATGGTTGCGGACTCCGATTTTGGAGAAATCCGGGTAGACGGGCACGGCTTTCGCCTGCTGGATGTTTTTGGGAATATCGACCAGGACCGGGCCGGGGCGTCCGCTGGAAGCCAGTTTGAAGGCTTCTCCGAGGATGCGGGGGATGTCATTGACGTCGAGGACGAGGAAGCTGTGCTTGACCAGCGGGCGGGTGACTCCGATGATGTCGGTTTCCTGAAACGCGTTTTTTCCGATGAAGGGAGTGCCGACCTGTCCGGTGATGAAGACGACGGGAATGGAATCCATGTAGGCGTCCGCAATCCCTGTGATGAGATTGGTTGCGCCGGGGCCGCTGGTAGCCATGCAGCATCCGGTCTTTCCGGAAATCCGCGCATAGCCGTCGGCCGCGAATGCGCCGCCCTGTTCGTGACGGGGCAGAATGACGCGCATGGTGGACCCCTTCATGGCCTGATGGAGTTCGAGGGATTGTCCTCCCGGATAAGCGAAAATGGTGTCCACTCCGAGCTTTTCGAGTGTTCTGACAAGAATTTCGGCGCCTTTGATGGCCGGTTTACTTTCCTGGGGCGTTGATTTCATTTCAATATTCCAAGGGTTGGGGTGAATTCAGAGAAAGAAAAAGGAAAAACAGAGGAAGGGAGCCCGGTTTTCGCGGGATTACCGTTCGGCCGGATCGGAAAGAATACCGTGCCTGACCGTGGTAAGCGCGACCGGGCGGCATACAACGACAAGCGTATTCTCCTGATTAAAAATCCATTTCATGGCCAAACCTTTTTGTTCATTCCTGAATCTATAAAGACAACTAATATAATTTGTCGGGACCCGGATTTCAAGTTCTTCGGGAAAAAAGTTTGTTTTTTCGTTTGCACGGACAGAGAAATACATGAATTAAAGAAAAGGAAAAAGCTTTTCGATTTCCTGTGTTGCCGCGCCATAATTCCATTGCTGATTTTCCTGCGGGAAGTGTAAAAACAGACAAAGAAACAGTGAATGACTCGTTTTCCTGTTTGAAAAGTGCTGCATGTGCGGTAAATTATTATTCGATAGATTATTATGCGATTGATTATTAGGCGTATTTCTGAAAAGAATTTCCAGGGGTTGTTTATTGCTTTTTTTGTTATAATTCAGAATGCGGGACAGGACAATTTTTAAATGAAGTCGGATGAGACGAGGTGTCCATGCAATCTTGGTTGAGGCCTTTGTGCATACTTGTTGCCTTCCTGTCCCTGACCGTGTTCGCCGATGCGGAAAACCCTTCCGCTCAAGTGAAAAAGATTCTTCTGATTGATTCCCATTCCGCCGGGGACAGCTGGACGGAAGATCTCCGGCATGGCATTCTGGACTGTCTGAGGGAAAAGAGTGTCCACGGAAAATACGAGACGCATGCCCTCGGTGTCCACTTCAGCCCCGGACAAGTTCCCGCCCAGTCCGCTCTGCTGGAATTGAAACGGCGTCTGGAGACGAACCATTACGATCTGATCATTGTCAGCAACAATGCGGCGACCGATCTTTTCATCAACGGGACCCTTTCTGCGGAGGACACCCCGATTCTGGTCAGTTCCTATCACGGCACATTGCAAACGAACTCCTTGAACATGACCGGGATCGAGACTCCTTCAACATTCCTTCCGGGCGTCAAGATGGGACTGAAACTCCGGCCTGAAAGCAAATTGGTGGTCTTGATTTCAGGGGCTGACGCGGACGGCCTCGCCCAGAGTGCCGCGGCGGAAAAACATATCCGTGAATTGGAGAATGCCCCCGTTTTGCGGCTGTTGAATGGAAAAGAATACTCTACACGGGAATTGATCTCGGAATTGCAGAAACTCCCGGAAGAAAGTTTCGTGATTTTTTTCTCATGGAGCTCTTCCCGGGAAGAATATCCGGAACATAACAATTTTACGATTCTGCCTGAAATCCGAAAACAGATTCCGCACATGGTCCTGGGAAAATATGACCAGCATCTGGCTCAGGGCGTGGATGGCGGAGTTTTCGTTTCCGGTGTGGAACAGGGGCGTTTGGCCGGAGAGATGGCCTACCGGATTCTTCAGGGAGAGCGCGCCTCCGCAATTCCCGTCCGGACAGGGGAGGTCCGGCCGATGGTCCAGTATGACGCGCTGGACAAGTATGATGTCTCCCCGGATGAATTTCCTGACGAGGTTCGTATCTTGAATCAGCCGCCGGACTGGTGGAGCGTGAACCGATACTGGATCGGAGTTCTTGCGGCTCTTCTGGCTCTGTTCGGGTCCTGGCTGTTTTTCCTTTACTATGAAAGGCGGAAATCCTTCCGGGCCCAGGCCATCTATGACGCCATGCCGCTCCGGATTCTGGTGGCTGACAGGAAGGGAAGGGTTTATTTCTTTCAGGTGGAAAAAAACAGCGTGGAAATCCTTCCCCGCAATCCGCCCGCGGTCAAGGATGTTTCGCCGTTTCTCCATGACCTGTTCAACGATGTCTGGAAGGAAATTCTGCAGACCGGACATGATGTGAGCAGGGAATACGATTTTCTGGGAAGTCGGCGCAAGGGCAGTTTTACGCGTCTGCCGAGGAGCATCTTCGGCGTGGAGACGATTCTGTGGATTTCAATCGATGTTTCCGAATTGACCATGTCCCGGGAGAGACTTGCGGAGGCGGCCGAGCACTTCCGTATTACGCTGGAGTCCATCGGCGACGGCGTGATCGTGACCGACACCAACCAGAACATCACCATGTGCAATACGGTCGCTTCGAGTTATATCGGCTATTCCCATGAGGAAGCGGTCGGCAGACCGCTGAAAGAAGTCTTCAATATCATCAGTTATCTCGATGACAGCGTTGTTCCCTCTCCGGTGGAGAAAGCGCTGGAAACCAATTCCGTTGTTCAGCTTGCCAACCATACGGACCTGATTGCGAGAGACGGCACCCGGCGGCACATTGCGGACAGCGCGGCTCCCATTCATCGGAAGAATGGAGAAGTGACCGGTGCCGTGCTGGTGTTCCGCGACGTGACTGCCGAATACCAGCGGCGCGACCAGCTCCGGATGAATCATGAACTCCTTCAGAATGCGGCGGAACTGGCGCATGTCGACTATTTCTACCACGACCTGAAACACGGAAACACTCTGGTCCCGTGCCGGAAATACTGGCCGCTGAATGATAAAAAGGGATTGGCCTCGGCGCGCGGCTGGATCATCGAGGAGGATGTGGACCGCTTCGAAAC
>CAYWZD010000069.1:0-12764 GCA_964462755.1 uncultured Victivallales bacterium
AAGAACAGGAGGGCTTCGCGCCCTCCAACTCCGCGGCAGGTGAAATCACCTGCACCTCGGCAAACAAGTTTGCCGTCTTTGAGAAATTTTGACTGACGCAATACCTTATCCAAAACAAAAACTCCTATTTTTTTAAAAATGTCTCTTGACAAAAATCAAAGCGGAGATTATAATGAAAGAACAGAATTACATCGATATAGTTGCTCCTCATGTTTTTTGGAATCCAAAAATTACATCGATATAGTTGAGTTGACATAAAACAACGGGAACGCAAGATGAAAAAGAACGGACAAGTGAACCTGGACGACATTGCCGGAAAATGCGGCCTTTCACGTGCCACGGTCGGTCATATTCTCGGCGGACAGAATCGCTACAAGTTCAAAAAGGAAACGGTGGAACTGGTCCGGAGCACCGCCGAAAAAATGAATTACCGCCCCAACCAGTTCGCCTCGGCCCTCCGGAAACAGGAGAACAAAATCATTCTCTGCATCGTTGGCGACGTCTGCCGTTATTCCGATGTCCAACACCTCAAATATCTGGAATATGAACTGGGCAAACGCGGCTACAATCTTCTGGTGCAATTTCTGGTGGATCTGCCTGAAAAAATGAAGCTGGATTTTATCGAGAAGCTCATCAACTGGCCCGCCGGAATCGCCATCTGGTCGCTGGGAATCCTCGACCCCGTAAACATGGAACGCTTCAACCGGCTTTTCACCAAAGCCCCTCCCACCCTCGGACTGAATATGGAGTTCCCGGGAACAAAAATCGATTATATCCGGATTCTCTGGGGAAAACACCTGATCGAACTGGCTGCGCTCCATTTTTCTCAGAAACATTTCCGAAAAGTCGGATGCTGCCTCCACCTTGGCGACTCCGAGGAAATCGGCCGGAGCTTTCGCGAAGCAGTCCACGCGGAAGGCATGGAAGCCACTTTGTATAAACCGGATAAATCCATTCATAACCGGCATTTCTTCGAAGCCGGTAAAAATATTGCAGGAAAAATCATGAAGTCCGGAGATCTTCCGCAAGCCTTGTACTGTGTCTCGGATGAAATGGCCTTTTCCATAATCGAAGAATTCCGTGCCAACGGCATCCGCGTCCCGGAAGATGTTTATTTTCTGGGCGGCGGAGATTCGGAATTCTGCCAGTATCTTCACAAGCCGCTGCCGATCCTGATCCATGACATTCATGCGCTGGCGGAGGCGGCCGCGGTGGATTTGGCCACCCGGATCGAGCGCGGGGATACGGTGGTGGGAACCGGACGTTGCATCGCCGAACTCAGCCGTCGGATTTATAACGGATAAAATTTAAAAAAAGATATGAAGAGGAATTACAACTCAGAAAAAACCATTCCAAGGAGTCGAAAATGAAACGTTTTTTCACACTGATCGAGCTGTTGGTCGTCATTGCGATCATTGCCATCCTCGCGGCGCTGTTGTTTCCTGCCCTGAACAGAGCAAAACAGTATGCCGTCGGAATTTCATGTCTTGGTAAAATCAAGCAAGCGGGACTGGGGATTTCTCTCTACGCCAATGACTTCGGAGGATATCTGCCGCGGTCAATTTCGTGGATTTCAATCATGGATCAGTTCGGCTATCTTTCCAAACTGAATATTTCCAACAACTGGAATGATACGAAGTCGGTCCTTCGGTGCCCGTCCGGACCGCTTGGAAAAGGCTCCGCAATCCAGCAGACTTTCGGAATGCGCAATACAATCCATTATACGACCTATGCGTCCGTATATGAATATCAGGATGTTCCGACCAAAGGCATTCGCGCTCCGTCTGGAATCTTCTGGATCTCAGACAGCTATTCCTATGCACAGAAATCCCAGTGGAACAGCATTGACGGAGGATTTGCATACAAATGGGGCGGCTGGCTCGACAGAAACGATTCGATCCAGCTGCGGCATCTGAACAAGGCCAATTTATGGTATATCGACGGTCATGCAAATTCCATGCAGGCAAAAGAAATCCGTGACCTGGAAAAAAAGAGGGAGCGGACTTCCGATTCGAAGTCTTACCCGACAGCCGGACTCCGCTTCTTCCTTCCCGACGGCAATTGTTTTGACATGATATGAGAAATTTTTCAACCTCACAGGAAAAGGAATTCCCCATGATAAGCAGCCATCGGATCATTGTTTGCGCAATCCTTGGAACAGTTCTCCTTTCCGGATTCGCACTGCCGGCGGAGGAGATCAACATTTTCACGAAAGAACGAATCAAAAACACAGACCCCCTCTGGAGCAAATATTTCTCTCCCGAATACGTCAGCGAAGACGAAAAAACCGGGGAGGTGACTTTGAATGTTGTCCGGAAACCGGGGGGCGCCATCGGGGGCGGCCTGAAATATTTTCTTACGGTGGAACAGAAAAATGCCAGTCCGTTCACCGTCACGGTGGAGAGCCGCGGAGAAGGGATCAACACCAAGCCCGGGTATAATTATTGCGTGACGGTTGCATTCTACTTCCAGGGGGGCGGACACTCGGGCGAGAAACTCCTTGCATTTCCGGGAAAAAGTGACGGGCAATGGAAAAAAGTTGAACAGACGTTTCAATTTGAACGTCCCGTCCGTGAAATTCATATCTGTCCTCTGCTCTGCTATACCGATGGGAAAGCCGTCTATCGCATTCTTTCCATCCGGACGGAAAAAAATTCTCTGAAAGAAGAATCGATCACGAAAAACAACTGAAAAAGGACCTTGTCAATGAACATTCTTAAGATGATTGCATCCATAACATGTCTCGTTCTGGCGACGGGAACCGATCTCTTTGCAAAAGAACCGGTTTCACTTCAATTTCAACCGCAATCGGTATATCGTTTCTCGCAGAAAGACCGGGATAAACTCTATGTATCGGAAGGATACCCGGGGCAACTGACATTTCTTCCAACGTCGAAACTCAAGGATGCGAATACCGCCGACCTGACGGTAGAAGTCCCGGACGGAATACAGGTGACGGCTTTCGGATGGCGTTCCGCTCATGCACCAACTCCGGCGCTTCAATATTCTTCAGAACTTTTTCAGAAGGACGGCAAAACCTATCGCCGTTACAAAATCAAGCCCTATCTGGACGCATTGAAGGAACAACGGCCGCACCGACTGTATTTTCAGGCGCAGGATGGGCTGAAACGTTTTGACGGCACCACCATCGGAATGACTCTTTCGGTAAACGGTGAGATCGTCGCCAAAAACCATTTTCAGCTGGTCAATGTCCCTCTTCCGAAAACAGAATTGCCGAAAGACTTCCGGATATTCCTTTATTTTGCGAGACTCTTTGAAGTCCCGGACAAATCATTGTTCTGTTCCTTCTTCGATCTCCAGAACAAACTGGGAGTTCAGGGGATTCTCGTCCCGGCATATTCTAACGAAGGCTTGGGGTGGCAATATGACTTCTACCGGAAGGCAAACTGGAAATTGTTCGGCGGCGTCGGGGGAACCTGGGACATGAAACAACTGAATCTTCCCCGGACCGATGACTCCCGTCCACGGTGTTCCGACGGCTCAACGCCGGAAACCCGCGATCAAAATCCCTGGCAGCAGTGTTGCCCGGAAGTTCTCATCGACACCTTCCGCAAACACAAGGGATTTTATCGGAAACTATGCGATGCACGAAAACGGGATGGCATCTACCTTGACATGGAAGACTACACCATCCGATTGCAGAGCATCTGCTTCTGCCCGCGCTGTGTAAAGAAATTCCTTCGTCAGAACAACCTTCCGGAAACCCTGACTCCCCGGGAAATTGAAACGAAATATGCTTCCGCCTGGGAAAACTTCCGGGAAAAACAGAGAGCGGAAGTCGTTCAGGCATTTTTCGAAGTCTATACAGACAGGCGTCCGGGGGTCCAGTCTGTCTTCTGTTCATTTTATGAAAACGAAAAAGACAATTCTTTCGCCCTGATCCGCAATAAATATTACGACAGTTTCAGTGACTACATCATGCCCATGACCTATTACAGAGGGGCGGAACTGTTCGACATCATACGCTACAACGCAGCAAGCACATCAAAGCCATTCTGGCCGATGATCTATACAAACGACTCCGGGAATACGCTCCAGGACTGGAACACGCCGGAAGAACTCGAACTCAACATCCTGCTTTCGGCGGCATGCGGGTCCAGTGGAGTCGCCTTCTATGCGGGACCGGAACTGGATGGCAAATATCATTTTCACATTCTCCGCGCCATGGAAAACATCCGGAAAGGAGAACGGTTTTTCGATGTAAAAAAACGGGCGGACCATCTGGTGAAGATCATCAACAACAGTCCGGCAAGCCAGATGATCGTGGATGGGCAAAAAATACCCGTCTCGAAAGTTTCCTTGAATTCTCTCCGGTCGATCACGGGCAAAGACGGCCGGGAACTGCTGGTCACACTGCTGAACAGTGCACAGTCCGCCTCAGCGAAAGCCAAAGTGATTTTCCCATCATTGCCGGAGGGACTTTACAGTGTGACGAATCTGCAGACAGATGCCGTTTACTGTAAGAATCACGGGATAAAACATCTCTGGACCGCAACGGAATTGAAGCAGGGAATTCCCGTGGAACTTTCCGCATGGAGCTATTTGCAGCTGCTGGTGCGTCCGGGAGAAGCCGCACCGCCTTCTTCCGAGAAAATGATCATGACTCCGGACGCGGAACAGCAGATGGAACCGGAACTGGTCGAACCGCCGTTGTCCCGGAATTCCATGAGTGTGACTCGGACCGATCCGGAAAAGAAACAGCGTTATCTGGTGAAAGTTTCCACTCCGTCGCAGGAAGTCTGGATCGATCCTGCCGATTCCGCCCGGCTTACAGTCTGGAAAACAGCCGATCCCGCTGTGGAAGTGGTTTTACCCTCAACGCTAGGCATGGTCAAAGAAATGTTCGACCAGCCGCAGGTCACTCGCCTTCCTGAGGAATGGACTGTGGCAGATCGAAAGATTGACAATGATTCTGTGACCATTGTCCTCACGTGCAGCTTTGCCAAAGGTCCTCTCTCTGATTTTTCATTCAGAAAAACCTACACCGTTTATCGGAATGCGCCGCGAATCGGTGTCCATTGTCGCATCGAGGTCAAACGTCCCGAGAAGAAAAACGCTGATTTTCGTATTCGCATTCAAAACCAGCCTTCACTCGGAATCCCCTTGAAACAGACTCAAGCCGAGTTGGCAATCGTTTCGGAAGTGAATGGAAAAGAATGTGCCTTTGCCGGAACGGAAAACATCGCATTCGGCTCCCCCACCGGAATGTTTGCCGGATACCTCAAAAAGACCCTGAAGGGACCTCTTTCGTCCAATGGTTTTTCATTGCGCCGTCCGGATGGACTCCGGCTCGCGGTTTCCTTTGAAAATCCCAAGCTCGTGGCACAGGTCTTTTCATGGCGGCGGAGCATACCGCCGACAATGGAATGGTTTTATCAGCCGACAGATTTTCCGTCAGATCCGCATGTCGGAAAAGTTTGGGAGGCTTCTTTCGAACTTGAAATCAGAAAATGAGATTCGCTATGAACCCCGGCAAGTAAAAAAATGCGGCGGAAAACGGAAAGGGTTCTCCGTCGCATGGCCGGATTTCCCGCGACTCCGTTTTCACGCGATGCGCAATTTCGCACTCCTCAGGAATGCGAAATTGCGCATGTTCCCATGATTGTATTCTTCGTCTGTTTACATTATAGTATGTCCGCCGTTCCCGATCCGGAATGCCTCGGGACAGCGGCAAGGTCGTTGGCCGGATACAGACGCACCGTCAATTTTTAACCGGGGGAGACTGGCTCTCCCATGAACGAAAGGATTCTTCATGAAACGAATCGCAGCCGCCTTTCTGGGGCTTGCCGCCGCCTTCTCCCTCGGGGCGAAGGAAATCAAGATTCTGACGATCGGAAACAGTTTTGCCGACAGCGTGGTCGGACCGCTGCCGCTGATCGCAAAATCCGTCCCGGGCTGTTCCGTCAAGATCGACCGGGCAAACATCGGGGGATGCTCTCTCGAGAGACACTGGAAAGAACATGAACAGTCCCTGAAGGACCCGGCGCACAAGCCCTACAGCGGAAAAAAGGCCAATCTGGTCGATATGCTCACCAAGGAAAAATGGGATGTCGTCACCCTCCAGCAGGCCAGCCCGGAAAGCTGGAAACCGGAAAGTTATCAGCCATATGCGGAAAACCTGATTCAGCTGATCCGGAAATATGCGCCTCAGGCGGAAATCGTAATCCAGCAGACATGGTCCTACCGCAGTGACGCCCCCCGCCTCGCCGGGTGGAAATTCGACCAGAAGGAAATGTACAACCGTCTCACAAAAAATTATACGGACCTCGCGACGAAATATCAGTTCCGCGTGATTCCGTCCGGACTCGCCGTTCAGTTCAGCCGCGAAGGAGAAAAGAAGCCCTTCCAGCCGCTTCCGCCTGAAAAACTCAAGGAACTGAAGCCCCCGTCCCTGCCCGACAATTCAGGGGATGTCGTCGGACAAAGCCGCTGGAGCAAGGATAAGAAAACCGGGGAACAGAAGTTGAGCACGGACACCATTCACCTCAACGCGCGCGGCGCTTATATGCAGGGGTGTGTCTGGTTCGCAACGCTTTTCGGCAAGAAGACATCCGACATCCGCTATGTGCCGAAGGGAATCACTCCGGAGGACGCAAAGTTCCTTCAGGAATGTGCACAGAAGGCGGTCGACACGTTCCCGCAAGTCAAAAAATGAGCGGAACCGGGTGCTGATTTTCTTAACATTACCGAAAATTGCATCATAGGAGTTTTCATGTCTGATTTGGAAGAACGGATCGTTTTGAATCCATCGGAAGACTGCGGCATGGCTTTCCACCAAACGCTGGAACGACTGAAAAATATGCCGGGGCCGAAAACGCTGATCCTCTCATCGGGACGATACGTTTTCCGGAAAAAGGACGCCCTACCCTTCCAGCAGCCGGTCAGCAACACGCTGGTCCGGGGAAGCGATCCGACAAAACATGTCGGACTTTTTCTGGATCGGCTCGATGACCTCGCCATCGAGGGAAACGGAGCCCTTCTGCTCTTCGACGGCGACATGACCGCGCTGGCGTTGAACTCCTGCCGGAGCATCGCGCTGAAAAACTTCTCGGTGGACTATCTCCATCCGCGCGTCTCCGAAATGAAACTGGTCCGAATCGACGGAACCGCCGCCGAATTCTCCATTCATCCCGACTCGAAATATACGCTCGATTCCCCGGACGGCTTCTGCTGGGTCAATGCCGACGGTGTCCCGGAGGACCGCTCCGTATGGCAGATTGCCCAGTGCGCCTCCCCCGGGAACAAAAGCAATTTGCGGATTCCGAACGATCCGATCCGTGACTCGGAACGTTTCGAGCTTCTTTCAGAAAACCGGGTCCGCTTCCACTATAAAACCCATTTTCAGGGAGAAATCGGAGCTGTATACCAATTCCGCCATCCCACGCGCAACGAGGTCGGCATTTTCCTTCATCACTGCCGGAATGTGGAAATGAACGCACTTCAGCTCCATTTTACGCCCGGTCTGGGCGTCGTGGCGCAGCTCTGTGAAAACCTGGAAATACGCAATCACCGTCACGCGCCCGTCGAAAACAGCGGACGGGTCTGCGCTGCCTTTGCCGACTGTGTCCAGATATCCTCCTGCCGTGGAAAAGTCGTCATCGCGGACAGCTTTTTCTCCGGGGCGCAGGATGATCCGATCAACATTCACGGCACCTATCTGGGACTTGAAAAAGTCGTCGAAAACGAGCTCATCGTAAAGTTCCGCCACCCCGAAACATGGGGATTCGTTTCGTTCGAACCCGGCGACGAAATTGCAATGGTCTGCGGAAACTCCCTGCGGAGGCTCGAATTTCTCCGCGTCCGGGAAGCGGAACTGCTGGACCTTTTGACAGTCCGGCTGATTCTGGAAGAACCTCCGAAGGGGACTTACGTCCCGGAGAATACTGTGGTGGAAAACCTCAGCGCCAATCCGGATGCACAAATCGAAAATTGCACTTTCCAATGTTATCCGACCCGCGGCCTGCTGTTGAGTTCCGCCGGAAAATGCATCGTCCGCGGAAACACTTTCTACCAGATCTCCCGTTCCGCCGCCATTCTGATCGCCGGAGACGCCCGGAGCTGGTATGAATCCGGCGGAGTTCGCGATGTGGAAATTTCCGGCAACCGTTTCGTCGGATGCCGGAATCCGGCAATTTCGATCAATCCGGAAATATATGTGGACTCGGACGCTCCGATTCACCGGAACATCGCCATTCATGGGAATATTTTTGACGACTGTTCAAAAATATGGGTGCGGCATCACCATGCGGAAGGAGTGTCCGCAGACATCCCGCCGGAACATACCGAACTCTTGAAACAAACCGTTTGAGTTTCCTGTTCGATTCCTTCCGGCGGGGATGGACTCATCCCAGTTCTTCGTCTCCGTGTTCCATAAGCCATTGACGGGTCTGTCGGACTTCAGGAATGCCGATGTCGGCAATGCAGTTGGAACAGAGAATGATGCCGTCCAGCTTCCCGGCATGCATGTATTTCCGATAGATTTCCAGCTGTCTCCCCATGAGTTCAGGAGTCAGCGGACGTCCATTGCCGTAGTCCCACATATAACAGCCCGCGAGGAAACGTTTGCAGGGCGCGGCGGTGAATGCGCATTCCAGATTCTCTTCCAGCTTCAGGAGATTTTCGCCGTACCATGTCCAGAAGGTGATCACGTCGAACACCTCCAGATATTCCTCCACCGGAATTCCGAACTCCCGTTCGTAATAGACCGTCCACATCTCCATTTTCCGTCCGACACCCTCGTCAAAACGTTTCCGCATCCGGCGAAGCACCTCGGGCGTAAAAATGGCGCGGCGGCGTTCCGTCAGCAGGAAATCGTCCATCACTCCGCCGACTACGTTCGGGAACATCCGTGCCTGACGGATCACTTCCTCCAGATCGCCCCCGTTTTCTTCATTGCGGGTCACGCCGCCGGCGCCGACCAGCGACCAGACCACACGGTCCAACCCCGACAGCGCCCGCGTTTCCTCGTCGAAGGGCGGAACCGGCCCCGCGGTCATCGCCACCCGGCAGCAGTTGGGAATCCCGAAATAATGACAGCCCTCCGCCGGTGTCATCCGATTGGTTCCGGGAAGATTATACACTCCGCTGGCATGGTGGGAGCCCGGTGTCTGTCCCCACAGCCAGACATGATCACGCAAACAACTCATAAATTACCTCTCTTCTGAAATTCACAATTTTCCGCTATCCGCAAACCTGTTTGCTTTTGCTTCTGCGATGGATATATTATAACTGAAAAAGCAAACGGAATCAATGTCATAGAATCCAAACAAGATGTCAGTTTTTCTAAAAAACACCTATTTCTGGAACAAAAAAGACCTTCCAGAGGTAAAAATCTCCCATCACGGAAAGTCGTTCATTGCCGAGAACTGGAACTTTCGCAACCTAAATATGCCGTTCTGGTATTTATACTGGAACGAGACTCCCGGCGGGACCGTGATCTTCGACAAACAGGAAATAAACCTGACGCCGGACCGCCTCCTCCTGATCCCTCCCCATACCACGTTTTCCACCTTGCTCAAGCATTCCTTCCATCATTTCTACATCCATTTTGCGGCGGGCGGGATTTTTGAGAGAGTCAGGAGAACCCACATTCTGCTGCCTTCAAAACCGTATCTGGAAACCTTGAAGATGCCTATTGAAAATGACACGTTCCGCACATTGCAGTTGTATGCATTGATCTATGAAGCTCTTTTGCGGCTGCCCCGGGAATGCTTTGCCGGAGAATCCGAACCGGACATGGACCCCAGAATCCGGCAGGCGCTGGCTCTGATGGAGAATCTGACGCCGGATACTTCCGGGAATACGGAAATCTGCCGGAAAACCGGCATGTCACTGAGCAATTTTCACCGTCTTTTCAAGCAGGAAATCGGGATCTCCCCCAAACATTACACCCGGAATCTCCGTCTGGAAAAAGCCCGTTATCTGCTTCTGTTCTCCACCCTGAAAATTTCTGAGATTGCCGACCATCTCGGTTTTGCCGACCGCTATCATTTCTCCAAAACGTTCAAAGCCTGCTTCAACATCACGCCCGCGGCCTTCCGCAAACAGAACCTGGAAAACAATCTCCATACGACTTCCGCCAACAGAAATTCCACGGCGTTTCCCTGACATCGGACAAGTTGCTCCGTCTTTCTGCAGAAGGGCTGTTGACTTCCCCGATCCCCCGGCTTATATTGGGAAACGAAAACCGAATTTCCAATAAAGGGGGCTGGGATGAAAGACCGTTTCAATCCGTTTGTTTCCGCATTGTCTCTCATGGTGTTCATCCTCCTTTTCCTGCCGGTGTATTTCATCCTGACCTTCCAGCAGCAATGGGACTGGTTTTTCAGTCCAACCGCCATGAAAAATACGCCGGTTCTGTTTTACGGCTATCTCCTGATACTAGGGATGCTCCTCCTCATTCCGCCGTTCCTGTATGCGGTAACCCAAATCCGCATGCTTCAGGAACTCTGGCGGAAATTCTTCCCTGAAAAATTCATCCGGACGCCGGCTTTCTTCTGGTTTTTGCTGGTTCCGGGACTCCGCACCTTTCTTCTTCCGGCCGTCTACCTGATTCTGGCGTGGAAACGCAAAAAGCTCCCGGACGCACCGCACGTTTCTTTCCTTCTGACGCTGGCCGGGGGAACCTCCGCACTGGGGCTGATTCTGGACTGGGCCATATTTATCTCTTTTCCCGGCTGTATCTTTTTCTCCATGCTGTATTTCCCCCTGTATGCAAGATATTCTGACTGGATAGGGCTGGGTTTCCTGCTCTATTTCATATTGATCGTGATTTTATCCCGGGCACTGGCCGGCGTTGCCTTTTCCAGAACCGCGAAGGCAATGGGAATCGCGGCGGGCGTCATGGTTCCAATATACCTCACAACCGCTTTTCTGACGATCCGGAATGTGGAAAAGCGGGAAGCAAAACTCATCGCGAAACTGCGGTCCGTCAAGGCCCCCGTGACACGCGCCGAGGCCAAGGAATTCTACTACCGGGGAATCGAACCTGACAAGGATTTCACGGCATGGGTAGACGCCCAGACAGAGAGGGATAAAAAGCAGAAAACACCACCGGAAATATTGATGGTAAATAAGTTTTTCAAACGCAGGCCGTATTATGAGTGGGCCGAAAAACGCGAGGCGCTATCCAAGGCCCTGCGGGAACCTTCTATTCAAAAGTACATCGCCGAGACGGATTCCCTTGCCCGGAAAAACAAACTGCTCCGCTATCCGAGAAAGTATGATGAAATGCTTTGCGCCATTTTATTGCCGGAACAGAATTGTTTGCGAACAGCCGTCCGAATCTATTCTCTGCGGATCGTCGACGCGGTCAACCGGAAAGACCGTGCGGAAGCCATGCGCCTTCTCCAACTCTCCATGGATTTCCAGAACAACACACAGAAATATCCGGACTGGATTATTTCCATGCTGGTGGATATCGCCAGTGAAGCCATCCGTCTGGACGCCGTCGAGTATCTGCTGGGTTCCGGAATCCTCACGGACGCCGATCTGGAAAGTCTTTCTAAAATGTATCAAGGACGCGAAAAGCATTTTTTCGAGTCCGCCGACAGCGCCTTCCGGGGAGAATCGGCAATGACGATGGATATATGGTTTTCCCTTCTTCGGAGGGGCACCCCCTTTTCGTCCAAAGAGTTGAACAATGAAAACCGGGTGGAGCGATATGCAAGTTTTCTGATGTATTATATTTTCATGAACGACGGTCTTTCCTCGGGGAACAACTGGCTGGAACTGATCCGGATCATTCAGACCGGGCGGGATTACTATCAGGTTCAAAAAGAGATCGAAAATCCACGCTTTGAAATCAATAAGGAAAACATGCCCCCGTTCGCATATTTGAGCGGGATGCTGTTCCCCGCCCTTGCCGGGGCCTATAAGAAAACCAACGGCATTGTCGCGCAGTTGCGAATGTGTCTGCTGGCGCTGGAAATCGAAAAATACAAACGGGCGCACGGCGGCAAACTGCCGGAAAGTCTTTCCGAACTCAACCTCGAAAAAGTGTCGGTCGATCCCTTCACGGGAAAACCGTTCCTCTATCAGCACGGCAGGATCAAACAGGCCATTCCTCTCCGCTTCGGAAGCCACGGCCCGGAGTCCGTCGTTGAACAGGAAGGCTACCGTCTCTACTCCATCGGATACGACGGAAAGGATAACGGCGGAGATCCCGAGCGGGACACTGTTTTCACGGTGGTCAAGCCTTCCGCCGCAACGGAAAAGAAGACTCCGTGAAACCGGGCTGAGTTTGTTTTTCCGGCAATTTCTTCCTGTTTCTGATGGCTTTTGTTTTCGTCACAGAGAATGAGAACGGGTCCAGTCAAGGATTTCCTGAACATAACCGAAACAGATTCCCACGCAGGTGTCCGCACATCCATAATAGACAGCAATTCTTCCTGTCAGAGCATCGGTCAATGCGGCGACAGGAAAAACCACATTTGGCACGAAACCGGAAACTTCATACGGAGCCTCCGGAGTCATCAGGTAATACTTTGTCCGTGCAATGACTTTCCAGGGTTCGTCAAGGTCAAGGAGCGCCGCGCCGAAACTGTATACATATCCGCTGCAGGAAAGCAATACGCCATGGTAAATCATAAGCCATCCTTCATCGGTTTCGATCGGGGTCGGCCCCGGACCGATTTTGAGACTCTGCCAGCCGGAGTTGCACCCCATGACGAAACGGTGATGGCCCCAGTATTCGAGGTCGCGGCTGCTGCTGACGAAAATATCTCCGAAAGCAGTATGCCCGG
>CAYWZD010000070.1:0-12705 GCA_964462755.1 uncultured Victivallales bacterium
GGCACATCCACTTTCGGAACCAGACTCAAGTTGCGGTCAAGCCGCTCCTGAAGGCTGCGGTCGAACATCTCAAGGTCTTTCCGATAATAGAGCATGGTCAGGCCGACCGTCGCCGCGAGCGCCAGCAGCATGATCGGGAACGACCAGATCATGAAGTCGCCGAAAGTCAGTCCGGCTTTCGTTCCGATATAAATGCCGACCGGGTTGCCCATCATCGTTCCCGCGCTGCCCACATTGGTGCAGAGGACACAGATGAGAATATACGGCGTTGGATTGAGCTTGAGCCGTTCGCAGACCTGGAAAATCAGGGTGGAGATGAAAATGATCGAAGTGACCTCATCGACAGCGCAAGCCAGAAGCGCCGAGGCGAACGCCGTCACAGCAATAAAGCGGTGCCCCGTAATGTTCGGCATGGAAATGATCAGCTGGACCACCCACGTGAAAAATCCAAGATCCCGCAACGCGCCGACAATGATCATCATCCCCACCAGAAACAGAATCACCTCCAGCGCGGAAGACTGGACAAATCCGGCGATATCCAGAGAATGGGTGCAGATCAATACGGCCAGTCCCAAGAAAGCGATCGCCAGACGGAAATTCCAGAAGAACAGCGTCCCCAGAACGATCGCCAGAAAAACCGAACAGGCCGTCGCCTGAATTGGATTGAGAATGGTGTGGGCCGCCACAAATCCTGTAAAACAACTTACCCCGATGAGAATTCCCATTCTCCAGAGCAAAGCTTTCGTTCCGAGTTGAGGGGATGATTCGTCACTGTGCATTGATTTGACTCCCTTCCATGCCGTTTATTGAACTTCCGCAGTCACGCCCAGAAAAATTTGGTGACGAAATTCTTCAGATTCACCACCCCAACCGGTTTTCCTTTTCTCAGCACTATAATCTGCCGCAGTTTTTTCACGATGAACATCTTGGCAATCTGTATCGCCGGGGTTTCTTCGTCAACAGTGACGTAGTCGCTGCGCATCAGGTCGGCCAGCTTGGTCTGGCTGTTGTTGCGGAGCATTTCGGCAAACGGCTGAAAACGGCGGATCGGAGTCAGGTCGTTCATCCACAGAAGATGATCCGGCAGACTGAACTTCAGGATGTCTTCCGGGGAAATCACTCCGCAAAGATCGCCTTCGTCATCCAGCACGGGAATATCGAAAATCGGATGAATGGCGAAGGTGTCGATGGCCTTCTGCAGCGTATCGCTCTCCAGAAGAGTGACGGGCATGCTGTTCATCACGTCGCAGGCGCGGAGATAGTCCACGATGCTGACCTGCGCCTCGGTGATGTAGTTGATGATGTCCTGTGGCGATTCCATGGCCGCCACCATACGGATGCTCTCGCTGCGGGCGAAATCCTTGGAAAGTCCGGCCAGGACCTGAAGGTGAAGGCCCGGATCATCCATCGGGGTAAGCATCAGGATGATCAAATTGACCGGCGGCATTCCCGGACACTTGAAGTCAATGCCTTGCGTAGTGGTCCCGAGAGCAATCAGCATATTGGGCAGATCGTTCAGCCGGGCGTGTGGAGTGGCCATGCCGGGGGCAATCACTGTCGGCATGACTTTTTCCCGTTCCATGACGAATTCAAGGATTCGGTCGGCATTCAGTCCGGCGTTGTTTCGGACAAGGCGCTGAACCAATTCGCGGATGGCCTCTTCGCTGGTCTCGGCTTTCAGCCCGCAAATGATGTTTCCCTCGGCCAGAAAATTGTAAAAATGCGTGTCGAGTTTTTCATTCATTGGTCTGTCTCCATCTCAATATTAATGCTTAATGTAAAGCCCATTGGCCGGATTGCAAGACGAACAATGCGCAAATCCCGCCGGAAATATATTTTTCGCAATCGGCTTCCGTCCGACTGCCGAAACGGTCAGGGAAGCGAAAGGAATTTTCCCGCGTCGCGCATATCCATGAGTTTTTTCCGGATAAAATGCGCCGCCGCACTCCCGGCCGCCTGTCCGGTGGCAAGGCAGGAGCCCATGACACGCAGGGAACCGTTCGCGGCACGGTCCGAAGAAATGCACCGTCCCGCGACAATGACATTTTTCAGGGAACGCGGCAGAAGCGCACGGAACGGAATCTCATAGAACAAACCGTCCCGGACCGGAATCCGGACCTGCCGGGTTCCTTCTCCGTGAATATCGACATGATGAGAGCCGCGGGCAACGGCATCCGGAAAACGGACGGCGTCAACCACGTCGTTCTGCGTCATCACATAGTCACCAACGACGCGACCGCTTTCCCGGATGCCGGTTTTGAACATGATGGAAGAAACCGAAGCCCGTTCGAAGCCGGGCATTACTTTCCTGAAAAGCCGGACCGAATTCGCCACCTGTTCCGAAAGAACCGGCAAGGAATTGGAAACGGCGAAATCATCGGAACAGTCGAGCGGAGCAATGCGCGTCACATTGATGCAGACTTCGCCGCGAAGCCGGGAAGTCGGTGTGACAAACGCCGCGGTGCACGGGTGAAGTTCTCCACTCTGAAGATAAGGTCCGAGCAGGGAGGAAGTGCTGGGAACGGCAACGTAAGGCAGGCCTGCGGCATATAGTTTTTCCGCCGCTTCCTTCCGGTCGGAGGGAAGCACGGGATTCTCGCACAGAATCGCATCCTCGGGATGTTCCCGGAAGTGGGAAAGGAAGGCATTGTAGCCGACTCCGCCCATGCGAAACACCAGACTGACCGGCTGGAATTCGGACTTTTCAGACCCGAAAAGGACTTCTCCGCCGCAAAGCCGCGTCAGATAACCGCCTCCAGTGGCGTCGACCGCGCAAGCGCATTCGATCGTGGAAAGCCGGTTTCTGGTCTTGACCGTGACGGATTTCAAAACGCCGTTTTGACATTCGGCGGACACAATCATGGCATTCAGCAGAAGTTTCACTTTATATCTTTTCAGAAGTGCATAAACAGCCAGTCGCAGAATTTCCGGGTCCACGCACAGCCCATAAACGGTGCGCCAGTCGCAAACCGGACCGATCCACGCATCAGGGTCCAGACGGTCGCATTCTTCCTTGAGATCATCCAGAATTCCATGAAAGCACTGTTCCCCTCTGGAGGTGAAAGTGCCCAGAATCGGCATTCCGGAAAACAGATCGCCGCCGACACCGCCGTCACACTCCACAAGAAGGGTTTCCGCGCCATTCCGCGCGGCAGAAACCGCCGCCGCGATTCCGGAGGCTCCGCCGCCGGCCACTATACACTCATATTTCATGAACTGAACCTTTCCCTGTGCCTGTCCTGTTTTAGTCGCCGGGGACATTTTCCTACATTACTGTGATTTTTTTATTTTTCAAATCCAGAAGGAAATATGAGTGTCTGTCTTTATGGTATTTCCGGTATTGCGCCGGAATCATCTGCTGAACCCGTTTGAATTTTTTTGAAAAACGATAACGATCCGTCGCAAATCTGGCGCGCAGAAGACCACGAACCGGTGATCTTCCAACCTCCTGCGGGAAAGAATCACCCTGGAGAAGGCTTCACATGGGACGCCTTCCAACCTCCGGGCGGAACTCCTTCCAGCTCACGATCCGAGGCGTTGACCGTCACCGTGCATCCGTTGGAATAGACTGCCTCAAAAAAGCCTCTGTGGGGTTCCATGAACGATTCGATCGTTTCGCATTGCAGTTTCAGCTCGTGGAAACAACGAAAATACGCCTCCTTCAACAGGGCAACCGATTTTTTGTAATCGCCGCCGTTGCCGCCATTGTTCCGATAAGAAATTTCCATGCTCGGACGCGCTCCGAATGCCAGTTCAAACAGCAGTCCACGCGCAGGGTTCCGATACGTATGAACCCAGCGCCCCTGATACAAGATCAGTCCATGCAGCGCAATATGAAAAAACGGAACCGGAGCAATATTCAGAGGCAGCAGCGAAGCAGGCATCCGTTCCGTGAGAAACGGATCATCCAGAGGGCACTGGATCGTGGATGCCTCGTCGATGAAAGGGATCGAATACACCGAAGGACATTCGATGGAAACCGCTCCATACAAAGTGCGCGGAATCGCTGTAATCGATGCCAGAGCGAGGGCAAACTTTTTTTCTCCAGCCGGATGTTTCGGCGAATGACAAGTCCACAGCACGGTGGACTGCGCGTCCATGTAATAATGGCCCTCGAACCCGAGTTGTCGGACGCGTTCGAATTCATAGCCCCATCGCTGAAGATAGACCATAGGACAGGTCTTGCAGGATTGCCCTCCGCCCCAGATTCCAGCCGCGAGAGGTTCCTGCCCTCCATCACGGGCAACATACTCATAATCGAAGTCGGGAGAACCGCGATAGATATCCGTCACGTTGTCGTGCGGGACGATCTGATATCCGAGCGCTCTGGCATGAGCGATGAGATTTCGCAGTCCGGACTCGCCGCCGATTGAAGGCTCCACCGGGAAATGGGTCGGATACGCGCCATCGTGTCCGCCCAGATTCCAGCCGACAAGCGTAATGACTGCCTTGTCGATTCCGGCCTCTTTCATGTCGTCGATAATGCGGCAAGCCTCCTCGCAGGTGGTATGCACCTTCACCGGAGAAGAGCCGTCCGGAAGATACGGATGTTTCTGCGCCATGAAAATTTTCACCCGCATGGCATCGATGGAATAAGCAAGCGTCGGATTGTTTTCCGCCCGGTCACGCAGCAGAGACGCCCCCCGATCTTCCAGCAGATACGTCCGGAAGAGTTTGGCTAAATCTCCGTAACCGGCATCCTCTCCGGCATCGTAGAAACGGATGGACAGGTCTTCGAATTTCAGCATATCCGAAGGCTTCCGCCGGATCAGGAATGTAGCATAGAGACGGTTTTCCCCTCCTGATTGTATTCGGAATCCACCCGGCAGGAAAAGTCCCCGGAGTCCACGACGGCAAAGATATTCTGTCCTTTTTTCAGACATCCGAAACAATTCATCATGGAGAACTTTTCCCATTCGCGCTGTTCCAGATAAATGCGGTCAGAGTTACGGCAGGGAGGACGCTCCCGGAAATCCACGAGCGCCCCGGAATACACCGGCAGCAGATAATGACCTTCGCTTCCAACATCGGTCGTCAGGAGATCCGTCAGTATGCACAACCTCATCAGACGGTACCGGATGGAATTCTGCTCAACAACCGCGCCGTTTTCGACTTTTACCCGGCAAACACGGTCCGATAGAGCTTCAAGCGTGAACGGAACAGCCAATCCATATTTGTCCGAGCGGAAAACAAGCTTGCTTCCATGGGCGGTTCTGAAAGAAAGCGCAAGGCGGAAATCAGCAATGGACACTTCCCTCTGTTCCGCCACGTCAAAAAGATCCGCCCTGAAATGTCGAAACGGCAAGAAGTCTGTCTTGATTTTCTGGTTTTATAAAATATTCCCAGCATACCCCTTTGAAATTCCAGCATTTTTCCATTTTCTCCGACTCCACTTCGTGAGCGACCATGTTGTCGTGAAAAATATGCGCCGGGCAGTCTTTCAGGCAACCGCTGTTCGCCAGGAGATACAGTTTTTTCCCGGATTTCCTCAAATTCCGGATCGCTTCCCGATCCCGATTCAAACGCCGGGCAACATAAAAGCTATCAAAATATTCATCGACATACCCTGTCGTTTCGACGGACCCGATCTCCATATTGACCGACGCCCTTACTTCAAGTCCAGGAAACGTTTTCCTGCACATTCTAGGAAAAGTGTTACGTCAAAAATGGCTTGGCGTTTTGCCGCCGCGTTGAATACTCGCCCAGGAATCTGGGTTGATTTGCAAACCAACTATGATTTGTGGCAAGATGTTCAAAAAGACCCTATGTTTCTCAAGATAATCAAAAAAATACCCGCCTCTTAAGATGATCTAGTCGTCTGATAAACGTTGGAAACGGTAGACAGAACCTTTCACTCCGGGGAACATCCCGGCTTTTTCTTTTCCCGCGATTCAACGGACGCAAAATTGCACTGACCAAATTATGATGGCCGAGAATTAAGCTTTCATATTTTTGCAGTCGACAAAATTGGCAAACATCATTTCCCTTGTATCCTCAAAATTGAGAGAACCCATTCATTTGAACATTACGTTGTTTTCTGCAATGTTCTTTCTTTCATAATGGATCACAGCTACAAACAGAAGAGTCGGAAAACGGTAAGGCAAAATAGGAAATGAAAGATTCTTTTTCAAAAAAAGTTTACATTGAATTTTTCAGTTCAGAGAATATAGTTAGAGATAACATATAATTAACATTTTGGGGCGGTATCAATGGCACCTTCATACAGACATTCGGCGGGATTTGGAAAACGCATAGAATACTGGGTCATCGGAAAAATGCTTAAAGAAGGACTTGACGTATATGTGCCAATAGTGGATGATGACGCAATAGACGCAATCGTCAGAAGAAAGGACAACTCGTTTGCCGCTGTCCAGATTAAGGCGAGATCAAAAGATGTTGTTTTTGGCGATGCCGCTTTGTTTGCGGCAATAAAACATGAACCTCGGGTAGATTATTGGTTCATTTTTTATTCTGAAAAAATGGATACTATGTGGATTCTGAATTCAGAAGAGTTCATTGCCGAGTCGAGGCAAAATAAGAATGGCAAGAACAAGGGAAAGCGTACTATTTTGTTTAATGGAAAAAAATCAAAATGCCAAGAGGAACACTGTAAGGCTCAATTTAAGAAATATATCGCTGAAAACTTTGACAGATTGAAGTAAAGATTTCAACATGAGTCACCCGGAAAACAATAAAATATCCTCTTCGACGATTTAATCTGTAAATCATAGAATTTTTCCGCACGAAATTTCGGGTATCTGGAAGATTTTCAGTCTCCTGATTTTTAAGCAACTTGAGAAACTTCGCCAGATTGAGAAGAATACGAAGGACAACAAGCTGAAATACAAGTGATAAGTTTTGTGTCATTAAGAACTTTTTCATAAATTTAGGAAGCAAAGCCATGGGCAAAAAAGCCCAAGGGGGAAAATCTCCCTGAATGAGTCATACTCTTTCACTCAATCCAAAATTGGATTCTCTGGAATCATCAAGGACTTACGGTATTCCGACGGGCTGAAAATTGAGCCGGTTGTTTCCTGCCTCCCCATTTTTGGGGGCATTCGCTGAATTTTGAGCCGATGCGTTTTAACCGCCCAGACCGTCGAAAGCGTTCCGGGCTTTTTTTTGCGAAGGGATGACCATTACGGCAACATCCGCGCAGGATTGTCACCAGAACCAGACGGCCAGCACGAGGAAGCTGGCGGATGCGCCAAAAGCTCCCTCCATGACGCCTTTCCTATGTTCGCATAAGCCGAAGCTGAGAATGAAAAAGAATATGGCCAGGGCAAGCATGATTTTTGAAAACATCTTCGGCCCCCTTTCGTTTCTCCAGAGCGGTTATTGCCAAGGGCATACCAGTTTTTCGTTTTTTATTTCATGTCGCCTTTAAGAATTTCGGTGAGGGGAGAAGGCATTTGAGAAGAATGTTCTCCCTTTAATAGTCCGGTATCGGCACGGCAGAAAAGAGACTGCATTACGATTGATTTTACCTGTTCATTATCCTTTATTGAGTCGTTCTTGAGAAGTGCCAAATATACTTTGGTCAACTGAAAACGCTCCTCATAATCTCTTGCCAGGTGATATGAACTAAGGGCAAATTTTGTCAGGATATGAATTATAAAACCTAAAACTGATGACATGGCCAATAGAAGTAAACACCCCCGAACAACATTCATGTCAAATTTTTCTCTGCTGAAAACGGGAATCCAGTCGGAATTTATTAACAGGAGAATGAGAATGAAAGCAAAAAATGCTGCCGCAAAAATATCCGCAACAACATAAATTCCTCCCCATTTTCGGTATTCTGATGCTAATTTTTGCCAATATTTCGCCGGCTCTTCCAGCTGTAATTTTTCATTATAGGTCTCTTCAAGAGCTTCTATGTTTTTGTTCCAAGTTTGAAGTTGATTCTCAAAGGTACCTTCAAAAACTTGTTCCTTTTGAGATATTGTATTGCACATCTCTTGAAATGTCTTCTGATCCGTATTTATAGAATTTGCAAAAGTTTTCTTGTTTTGTGCTAATTCATTTTTCATGTCAATGTTTGTTTGAGCAATTTCAGACAACAACTCCTTAAGGTTTTTTTTATAGATTGAAAGATCGGTATTGGCTATAGTCTCTACATTAAACAAAAAGTAGGATTTTAACAAATTTCTAAATAATGAGGAATTTACAGGCAGATCACGTCTGGCAGATGATAATTTTACTGTTTCGTCCGTAAAATTCAATGATACTATTTCCGGCGCAGTTGTTTTGTAATCCCCCGGATCATTTTTATGCAATTTTGCGAGATACTGCCCAAGAGCACTTTTTGAATATACGCAAAAGTGGATATTATTATTGCATTCTCCAGTATCCAATAATCTGCTTATTTGACAAAAAATATTCTCTTTTTCTGTGTCGGAAACATTTCTTATTTTTCGAGTCAGAGCTAATATATCATCATATCTCAGTTTAATTGATTCATCGATATTTTCCCAAAAACGAATCTCATCCTTAATATACTGTTCAAAACTTTCCATATTTGGAAAACTTAATTGTGTTTTTGGAAAAATAGAGAACATTAATTTCGCTTCCGTTGAGTTCCCCATTTTTGTATTCCCCTATTTTTTCTGCCGTAAATTATTTTTTAGATGAATTGAAATCCCCTCTATTACTGTATCCCATTTTTTGGGGAATTGCAACCAGCAAAATAATTTATGCTTTGAATGCTGTAGAGAACGGCTTGACAACCGCCCGAACCGGCACTATATTCTTCCTCGTTGCGTGCTTCAAGCGTGACCGTCACCAGTTTTCAAGTCGGGGTAGTTCCTGACAAGGACGTGAAATGAAAACTTTTTTTTGCCTTGATGATTTGCCGTTTCCGTGAAACGCCGGACTAACTACCCGGCGCAAGGTGTTGAAGCCACCGACCGGGAACGGCTTTTTCATGTCAAGGCAGGGAGCTTCACCCCATGAGTTTAGTTGACTCGAACCAGCCCGCCGGCAACAACGCCGGAGCCGCCAACAACACCAGGAATTCCGCCGCCGCTGAAACCGCGTCACAGAACCGCGCAGCAGGACCGGGGGGTATCGAAACCCGTCCGGAAGGAGAATCGCCGTCAGGGAACGCCGGATCCCGTAAACAGACGTTCGCAAAGGGAACCCGGCGCGGATCAAAAGCCAAAGGCGGCACGTCCCCGGATACCGGTAACGCCGCGAGGGACATTCTGAAACAGACCCTTGAGAATTATTTCAACAAAAATTATGGAAAACACCCCGCCAGCGCAAAAAGTCAGCCGGAGGTGATACGGGATACCTCAAAGGGTGACTTTAAGCCATCAAGCGGCCTCGTATCCTTCGGAGACGGGGAAGAAGAGTATTCAGAGGAACGCCGGAAGGCCGTCCGGGACGCGGAACACCGGGCCTTGACAACATTTGCCCCCGATGCCGCCGGGATCATGCGCTTGCAGTTCATGCGTCTGTCGCCGGAACAACGTGCCGAAGTGCTGAACATCAGCAAGAGAAGCACTATGAGAAACGCAAATGTCTCCCAGTATTGCACTCCGCTGAATGCCCCGTGGATATTCGCCGTCATCGATGAACTGATTGGCAACTTACGGGAATCGGATGCTCATATTGAGATTCTGGAACCATTCCTGATATACCCTTTCATTCTGGCGCAAAACATTGAAGCGGCTTATCTCTTTACCCCGATCAACCTTCAACTCGCTCTCAAGGCGCGGATCAACGCCGTTGCGGATGCCCTGCCTTCCCTTCTGGAAGCGGTTCAATGGGCCGGCTACATCATTGAAAGCTCATTGATTGGCGATGAGAGATGTATCACGATTGAGGGGATAAAAGCCGAAGCCATCCGGATGAGCGCCTTCATGAACGAGAACATGATACAGCCGGACGCCCTGGAATAACCGGCCAGACAATACCCCGCGACATGAACGCCCAAAGGGATAACACCTGGAGGGCGTTTTTATTGATAGGTTGCCGGTTTCCCATTGCCAGAAGCAGCAAGGAGGGACGGCGGCATGGGAATAGAAGAATGTTACGGAATGCGATTCGGAAGGCTCCCGGAGTGTCCGGGATGCGAATACCGCGAATATTGCAAAGATGCCGGCGACCCGCCGCTCCTGTCAAACGATGCCGGAGGGTTCGACATGGACCGGATTGCCGCCATACCGCAGGAACCACCCCAACGCCTCACGAAGAAATATACGACCGCTGACATGGCCAGAATATTGCGTTTCTTCCTTGACATTGATGCCTATGCTCAAACATGTCGGAAAAAATGGAAAATGGCAACAAGAATGAGGGAGATACTGTTTTTCAAGATCACGAACCCGGATATTTCCCTTCGCCGCCTGGGTGAAAAATACGGCATTTCCAAACAGGCCGTCAGCATGGGAATGAATCGGATCATCAAGCAGATACCGGAGCTGGAACCGATATTCCGCAATCGTCCGACATATAACCTGTGGCGTGAAACCTCGAAGCTTCATCACCTCTATGACCCAAACAGCAGAGGCAAAAAGAAGAAATACAAGCTTGCCATAAGTCCAAATACTTAAAGTTCTGTAACGCTATACAAATAAACAACTTACAACTTTCAGTGTCGCATAATACACATTATGTTAAATCATTTGAGGCTAAAAACATAATATTTTTAAGACTACATGTTATGTTTTTGATTACTTTCTTAACATTTATATTGAAATACGATTCAGGAGTGATATATTAGCGTCATTCCCCCACAACTGAACGGAGAAAAGACAATGAATGAGCATGAACAGCAAGTTTTCAGCGCCGCTCTCGATCGCCTGAATATCAAAACCATAGATGCGCCGCGTCTTTTTGGCGTTACCCGGCAAACACTATCATGTTGGATGCGAGGGAAAACAAAAATACCGAAAGAGGCCTTTGTTACCCTGCTGGAAATCGAGAACGGAACCCATACCAAGACGCGGGAACGTATGGATGAGATAGCCGCTACAGTGGAACGCCTGAAAAGTAAACCGCTGGCGACTGAATACCCTGTCAATAGGAAGCTTTGCATGAAGAAAGAATAATCAACAAGATACTGGAATCATACTCACCGGTCAACTTTTCTTAGACATTTTCATTACTTATTTTCCAGCTCCCAAGTATTGCTTTGACGGTTTGAATGAAGAGTAAAAAGGAGCATTTATGGACCTGATCTGCGAACAAGTTGCAAAAGACAATTCTCTGACCGGAAAGATCAACACCGATTCTGCCGAACTGTCATATATCGTCATCGGGACAAACGACATCAATGAAGCACGGACGGCGGTATTGTCAAAGGCCCCGTCCACTTTCCTCGGATGCGCCCTGTCTTCGCTTTCCGTCGACCGGCAGGAAGGTCAGGTTATCTACTACCGGGCCACTTACGCCGGAGGTTCGTTTTCCAATCTCAAGGAAGATGAGCCGACCATCTCTTTCAGCATGTCTCAAGGCTCTGCGACGATCAAACGGGCATACGAGCAGAAGAAATACGGCTCTGACGCCCCGGACGCCGGGCTTGCAATCGGCTGGAATGGCAAGCCGGGAATTGAATCGGAAGTCGCCGGGGTGGATATTCCCGTCAGTATCACACGGAAGTCTTTCGCCCGTATTGCAAACACTTCCGAACTTACCGTCGATTGGGAACGCCTCCACGCAAAGGCTTTCGGACGGGTCAATATGAAGCCGTTTGGAAGTTATAAGCCCGGAGAGGTCCTGTTCCTCGGATGCTCTTATTCCGGCCTGAACTCCGATGTGTCCCGGATCACCGTGAACTATGATATGGCGATTGCCTTCAATGAGTCGAACGTTTCCATGGGAACCGACACGAAGGGGAAGGAAATCAAAATCTCGAAATACGGCTGGGCATACGTGTGGGAAATTCTGGCCGCCGCCAAAGAAAAAGAAACGGGAAAGATTCCTCCGAAGATTTGTATTCAAGGGGTGTATGTCTCAAGCGTGTATCGGCTTTGCGACTTTGATATTTTCGGACTGAATCCGTAAGACGTGGCCAGTACTACTTTTTCGCCGGACTCTTCATGCGCCTTGCCGCTGGCTTGTCCGGCGTATCTGATTTGTTCCCATGGGATTCCGCGCAAGAAAGATTGTGTGCCGCGTCATACTCCTTCTTCCTCTTTCTGATGAATCCTTCAACGAGCCTGCGGGCAATGATTCTCTCTGATTGTTCATCGCCAAGGTTCAAGACACGTCTTTTTTCCATGTTTCCCCTCCCTGTCAAATGTTCTTTGATCGTGGCCCGGTCAATATCCTTTATCTGGCGAATTGCCCCGTCTCTGCTTTTTTGTTCGCTTCAAAGTAGATCCTTGCACCGGAACATTGGCGCGTTCGAGTTTCTCACGCTCTTCCTTTCTCTTCAAGAGTTGTTCATACGTGATCTTTGCGAAAGCACGCCCTGCCTCATAACTGGTTTCAGGAGTTCCCACATAAGCCACAGTGACTTTCCCAATCTTTAAGATCATTTCATGTCCCCCCATACAGTGAGTTTTCTTCACAGAAACGTAATGACAACGGTGCCGCCAGGAATCAACGTTTCGGCTTTTTTGTTCGCCTCAAAGCGGATTTCTGCACCGGAACATTGGCGTTTTCGTGTTGTGCACGTTTTTTCTCCTGGTCCAAGAGGTATTGATAAATGATTCTTGCATATTGGCGTCCGGCCTCATAGCTTGATTTCGGGGT
>CAYWZD010000071.1:0-12702 GCA_964462755.1 uncultured Victivallales bacterium
GACAACTCTCTCCTTTGTTGTCCCCCGTGTCCCCCCGGGCACGGGGGTTTTCATTCCCCCTCCAAACACTTCTGTCCGTTGCTTTCGTCCGAAAATCCTAAAATGTCCTTTTTACAGGCATAGAATGTCCATTTCAGCATGCCGTTATTTGTCTTTTTTCATTGACAAAATGACTTTTTTGACTATAATAAATCTCCGAGAGAAAACAGGGGAAACGGTTCATGATCCAACAGGAAAAATACTCAGGCGTCCGAATTGCCCGGGAAATCGAAAGGAACATTGTCGATAACGAACTGGCGACCGGGATCCGGCTTCCGACCGGGCCGCAATTCGCGGCCAGATATTCCGTTTCCCTCAAAACCGTGGAGCGGGCCATGGCCCGGCTCCAGAAGAAAGGACTGATTTCACGCGTGCGCGGAAAAGGCACATTTGTTCTTTCCAGCCGGATGGAACTGAAAAAAATCCGCGTCGGTTATTTCTCGTTTCAGCACGATGCCCGCCTCATGGATTCGGGGCTCACCCACTACGCGGCCTACACCTATCTGGAAGAACAGCTGACCCGGAAAATGAATGAACAGGGATATAAGCTGGAAAGAATTGAGGAAGATCCGAGAGACAAGGAAAAACTGAGGTTGCTTCATACCCGTCTGGAAAAGTTCGACATCGTGATCACTCCGGCCGGAGTCCTGGAAACAGCGGACGAGTATCTGCGGAAATGCCGCTGCCGGATCATTCTGATCCTCGACGACGTCGTTCATTACGGTCCGTGGCATCAGGTGGTCTACGATTACCGACCCGGGTTCCGGAAAGCGATTCATCTTCTCCGAAGCAAGGGAATCTCCAGATTCCTCATTCTCGGTTTTCAAAACCTGGA
Source organism: uncultured Victivallales bacterium (assembly GCA_964462755.1). Taxonomy (GTDB): domain Bacteria; phylum Verrucomicrobiota; class Lentisphaeria; order Victivallales; family UBA1829; genus SIG94. The sequence goes on from CAYWZD010000071.1 coordinate 875, forward strand.
AACCAGCGGGCACCGTATCCGTTTCTTCAGGGAAGAAGCCCTCCGCATGGGAATTCCGGAAGAAAATCTGCGGGTCTACGAAGCGAAGCAAAGTCCGCTTTCCTATTTTCTTTCCGGACAGGACTGTGCGGAGTATTATGTGAAAAACAAGATGTTCGATCATGCCATTTTCAGCACCAGCGATTTTTTGACCATCGGCATGTATGACATCTTCCGGAAATACGGCCTCATTCCCGGACGGGATTTCAAACTGATCAGTTATGACAATTTTGAGGGACGCATCGGAAGCCCCGATTTTCAATACGGGATTACCGGAATCACCCATCCGCAGGATGAAGAGGTCAAGGCGATCCTGGCCATGCTGGACAGTCTGGAAAAAATCCCTTCGGAAGGGATCTTCTATAAAACTTATTTTGTACCGGCGCATGAACTTGTCGTCCGGAACTCCACCTGAATCATTATGAATCATTTGAACCAAATATCCTCAGGACAAGGAAAGAAAAAAATGACGCACTTTCAGGAACAAATCCGCCGTAAAAATCCGGAGAGAAGCAAATGGACAGGATTCACATTGATCGAACTCCTTGTCGTGATTGCAATCATCGCAATTCTGGCGGGAATGCTGCTGCCCGCGCTGGGAAAGGCGCGGGAGAGAGCCCGTGCGACGCAATGTATCGGGCATCTGAGGCAGGACGGCATTTTCGCCATGAATTACGGCGCCGACTGGAACAACTTTTTCGTTTCCGGAGACGACAAGAGAAAATGGAATGCTTTCATGCTCGGCTACAACAACATTTCAAAGAAACTCATGATCTTCAACTGTCCATCCATGAAACAGGCCGCTTATCATGAATATTACACCTACGGGGCGTCCTATTTTTCGGAAAACTCCGCATTCGCAGGATATCTCAACCTCAATCTGGTCGTAAAAACATCCCGCGCGCTTCTGATCGGAGACGACATCAACAACAACGGGAGCGAATACTTTCTGATGTACAACCAGCACCCGACAGACTGGCTGAAGGTCTACGGCCGGCCTCACCTGCGTCACGCCAACAAGGCGAACGTCCTTTTTGTCGACGGACATGCGGCGGGAGAAGGACTGTCCGGCTTCCGGAAAAAGGATGTGCTGTACCGCGATACGAAGGAAGGCTCGTATAATCTGGATGTCAAGTTCCAGGGGGTCTTTCTGGCCGACCAGACCATGTGCAATCTCTGAAGATAACCCAAGGAGCTGAAATGAAAAGACTTTTCTGGGGGGTGTTCCTCCTCCCCGCAATGCTGTCCGGAACCGGAAAAGAGATCGTCCGTTCCGATTTTTCCGGGCCAGCCGACTTCACGAAACAATGGAAACAGAGCACCAGCGGATATTATCAGCCGCTCGGCAAAGTGGAGCAGACGCCGGAAGGCCTGAAGCTTTCCGCCAACAGCAAAACCGTGATCATCGTAGGTCAGAAAGAAAGTTTCCCGATCGGCGAGGGAGACCGGATTGAGTTGACCTTGAACCTGAAATGCGCAAAAGACGCATATGTCTATCTCGGCGTCTATGAATACAGCAACAGGGATTGGAGCAAAAATGACATTGCGGAATTCTGGGTGAGGCCGGGTACGGAAACCGTCACGAAGACAATCACCATAAAACCCGGGAAGAAACCGGTGAACCGGGGGGCGGTGATCTTCGGAGCCGGCCCCGGAAAAGAGATCATGGTCCGAAGCGTCAGCGCCCGTTTTGCCGGAGTGGACCCCGCCCGGGCCGTCAGCCCCTGCCTTCCAAAGGGTCTGGCGGTGCATCTGGACGGCTCCCGTCCCGGTGCCGTGGAACTGGAAAACGGCAGGGTGAAACGCTGGCGCGATCTCTCCGGCAACGGATATGACGCCGTCGCGGAAGAAGGAGAAGGCCCTGTTTATCTTGAATCCGGAGTCAACCGCCTCCCGATGGTCCGTTTTTCCGGGAAACAGGAGATGAAGACCGTCAAGCCTCTGAATCTTCCGTCGGGAATCACCGTATTCGTTCTGTTCCGCCGGGAGGCCGCGCAGAAGGGAGAGTCCTGGCAGGATTCCCTCTATTGGGGCGACGGCAAGGTCCCTGACAATACGGGAAGTGTTCACCTGACGATGGGGGCGAACGGCGGCGAGGAATTTCCGAAAATCTTCCAGAACATGAATCCATCCTCCGTGGGAAATCCGCTGCGGATCGGAGCCAATGCCGGGAAACGTGGATTCCTGACCGGAGACGTGGGAGAAATCATTGTCTTCGGGCGAACCGACCTGAACGCTTCCGAAATAGAGCAGGTCCGCTCATGGATGCTGAAGAAATGGAATGTGAATGAAGATGATTATGTGCGTTTCGGCCCCCTCCCGCCGGGGGCGCCGCGCGTCACGGACGCCCATCCGCTGTCCGACCAGAAAAATCTTGGGAACTGGCATAAGGTCGAACGGTGCTGCGATGAATTCAACGGGGGCGGACTGGACCGTTCGAAATGGACGGACCAGGTATTCTATACTCTGGGCAGCGCCCCTGTCAGGACACTGCCGGACAACCTGAAAATCAAGGACGGCATGGCCCGGATCACGACAATCTATGATCCCGGAATGCCGTCCGGACGCCTGACTCCGCGGGGTCCTGAATATCACTCCTTCAGCACCGGCATGCTGCAATCCCTCTTCCTGTTCCGTTACGGATATATTGAGATCCGGGCGAAAATTCAGCCGACCAGCTTCAACAACGCATTCTGGCTGATCGGACGCGGCGTGGAGCATGCCACCGGACGCGATGTCGTTCCCGAAATCGACGTCTTCGAACTCGCCGGAAAATCCTTCGCCCATTCCAACAACTACAATATGGCGCTCCATTGCGTTCAGCATAAACCCGTGCCGAAACATGATCATTTCGGGAAAACCTGGAAATCCGACTTCAAGTTCACGGATGACTTTCACGTATACGGGCTGGAGTGGACCCCGAAGACAATCCGCTATTTCATCGACGGCGTACTGGTCCGACAGTTCATTGTAAAGGAAAATTATTGGGACCTTCCCATGACCGTCCACTTCAGCTGCTGTCCGCACTTCGACTGGTTCGGCGTTCCGGCCCCCGCGGATTTCCCCTGCACCTATTTCATCGATTATTTCCGTCTCTGGAAAAACCCCGCAACCGACCTGCCGGACGACTGGGAAAAAAAATACAAGATAACCCATCAGACCCGCACGAAGGGATTCGCATACGATTACTGCAGGAAAAACGGAAACAAAATCGTCCCGGACCCGAAGGCTCCGCCCGCACCGAAAGAATCGCATGGGCTGAATATGATCGGGGAGGCGGCACGATGGCAGTCCTTCTTCGGGGCGTCCGCCGGGCTGGAATCCCCGGCAAAAGGAGAAAAGGAGGCGCTCCTGCTCACATTTCCCGCAGTGGCCTCCCGGAGAGACAGCGGGGAAGTCCAGTATGCCGCTCCCTCATCCCTGTGGCCGCGCGTCGAATTTTCCGGGGCCGCCATGAACATCGCCGACTGGACCCCCTATCAGTATCTGGCAATCGATTTCCTGAATCCGAACCGCGGAGTCGAGGCGTGCACAGTGAAAGTCACCCTGAAAAATGACCGGACGGTTCAACAGGGAATCCTTCTGAGAAACGGAAAAGGAACCGTTTACTGGCCGCTGCCGGATGGAGTCAAGGGAAGTCCCGTAAAGAATCTCATGATATCCGTCCGCGGAAGCGATCGGACCGTCCGCTTCTATCTGACCGGATTCCATTTGGAAAAATAAGAAACCGCCGGCGGATTCCGGGTGAGGGAAAAATGTTTTACAGATTCTCCTCCCGGATTTCCTCCCCGCCGCGGCCTTCCGGATTTACCTTGGACAATCCCTTTGCCGCGCCCATTCCGCCGCCCCGGAGAATACGGGCACGGAGCGGACGGTTTCCCGGTTGGAGTTCCCTGAACCGGAGAAAGGAATCATTCCAGCGTATCCAGATACTGCTGTGCGAATAAGCCCGTGCCGCAGTATTTCCAGTTCTCCTCGTTCAGCACAAGGCCGAATTTCCGGATCAGGTCCAAACCGATGACGCAATTTCCATCCGGATTCACATGGAGATTGTCCCGCATGAGCAAACGGTACAATCGCGGATTTTTAAGGCGGAGTTTGTCCCATCGCGAGTAATTGTCGTTCAGCGCGGAACCGGTTTCAGCGGCAGTGTCCCGGAGGATTTGCATGTTCCGTCGGATTGCGGTGACGAAATCCGGTTCCAGCCGTTCCTCGTCGCAGGCATAGTAGGTCTGGAAAATCACCTCGCCGCCGAAATGGTGAATCTTCTCCGCGATTTCCAGCAGATTGGCTTTATAGGCTTCGCCGGAAATATTCCGTTCCGTATTGGCGTCATTGACTCCCACCGTCAGAACGACCAGATGCGGTTCATACCGTTTTACATCCGTATCGAAACGTTCCAGCAGCAGTGCCGTCGTATCCCCGCTTCTCCCGCATTCGATGAATTGTCCGCAGGCTCCGCCATAAGTAATTTTAAATCCCAGCCCGACATAGTCGAACCAATGGGCTCCGGCCAGAAAACGCTGGGTATTGGAGGAGCCGAAAGCCAGTATGCGGATACGTTCCCCCTTCTCCAGGAGCTGATAGATTTTCAAGTCTTTGAATTCTTTCATCGCCATTCCTTATCTATATTTGAAATGCTTTTTCATCAAAACGATAGGGCAAGGATATCCTTCCCATAGCACTCCGCTGTCATTTGCTGAAGATTATTCTTTTGCCGCGCCCAGTTCTCCCCCGCGGAGGATATGTTCCCGAAGCAGTTTGCAGGCATTGTTCCGTTTCCCGCCGAGGATCGCGTCGAGGATTCCGAGACGTTCTTCCGTGATTTTCTCCGGAGACTCCCTTCCGTCGAGTGTCCGGTATTGCCGGAACGCGGCGCACTGACGGCTCAGCCGACACAGGATATCCGAGAGATATTCATTCGGACAGTACACCGCCACCATCTCATGAAATTGTCCGTCGACAGCGAGGGACACCCGTTTCTGCTCCAGCGGATTCCGTCCGCTCTGTTCCAGTCGCTTTTTCAGGGCGGCGATCTTTTCTTTCGGCAGAAGGTCGAAACCAAGCCGCAGAGCCTCGGTCTCCACCAGCGCGCGGCATTCGAACAGAGAACGCACGGACTCTCGGTTGAATTCCCTGACCCGGCACCCCTTGACCGGAAGAAGCTCGACCATTCCTTCCCGTTCCAGCCTCAGAAGGGCATCCCTTACCGGAGTCCGGCTGATCTGAAACTCCGCACAGAGGGCTTCCTCTGTCAGCCGGGTGCCCGCCGGAATTTTTCCGGAGACAATCCGGCGGGATATTTCTTCATAAGCCTGCTGCGACAGTGTAATTTTCTTGAGCATCGTCATTCTCCCTGAGTAACCCTGAGCCGCGGTCATCCCCCGACGACGGCGGCCGAAATTCATTTCTTTTCAAACGTGTCCAGAAATGCCTGAACAAAACAGCCGTCCGCAAAAACGGCGGAGTCTTCTTTCGAGACAATTCCGAAACGTCTCATCAGATCCAGTCCGATCACCCGGTTCCCGAGTTCATTGACGTGCATGGCATCCTTCATCAGCAGGGAATACAGGTCATGGTGATTCTCCCGCAGGGGAACCCAGCGCAGGTCGTTGTCGTTCAGCTCCGCCCCGAGCTCCGGAGCCGTCTCCCGGACAATCCGCATCAGCTGCACCATTTTGGCGCGGCGTTCCTCATCCAGCTGCACAAGATCGCAGGCATAGTAAGTCTGGAAAATCACCTGGGACCCGACACCGGTAAGACAGTCGTGAATCTCCCTGAGATTCGACTTGAACTCTTCACAGGAGATGGAGAACGTCGGACTGATGTCGTTTCCGCCGATCGTAACCAAGGTCAGTTCCGGACGGAACGGGGCCACATCCCGGTCGAAACGCTCCAGCAGATGCCGGGTGGTGTTTCCGCCGATCCCGGCATTCAGGAACTGCCCTGCACCGCCGCCGTATTTCTGCTTGAATCCGAGCTCCACATAATCGAACCAGTGCATGCCGGGCAGTCTGCGCTGGGTGTTGGAGGCGCCGAACGCACAAACCCGGATGGGTTTCCCCTGTTCGAGATTCCGGAAAATATTCAAATGCGAAAAATCCGACATGCTTTCTCCTCGTTTTCCGATGGCTGTTTTCAAAATCATTGTATACAATATACCATATCCGATCCTGAAAACAAGTCATCAGGCACAAGAGAAAAGAAGAAAAAATGCGTCCGCTTTTATTTCTTTCAGGAAAAATTCATTCACGATGGGAAAACGGACGGGATTTTTTATCCGTTCTTTTCTTTCCGAATGCAGATTCGGTCCGGGTGCGGACTTTCCGGGTCAGGCGGGTAAAAGCATCCCGTTCAATATCGGACAGGTCCGCCAGAATTTCCCTGTGACAATTATCAATAATCCGGTGTATCTTCGGAATCAGTTCCAATATTTTCTTCGTTGCATGGAGCTTGTAGTTCCGCCGGTCGGTCTGGTCGACTTCGCGGGTAATCATTCCGGCATTCAGAAGCTGCTGGACAATGGCCGCCGTCATGCTCTTGCTGATCCGGACATTGAACGACAGATTTTCCTGCGAAATTCCGTCGTTTTCCGCAATTCCCATGACAAACGGAAACTGTCCCATGGTGATGTGAAGTTTCTTCAGTTCCCGCGCATAATAGTTATGGGTGCAGCGGCTGATGATGTACATGTCCAGAGTCAATTCTCTCATGGCGTTTCTCCTCCCGGCAATATCCTGAAAAAGTCCGAAGCAGAACTGTTTTAAGTAGTTGATAATATACTCGTGTTTCTGCATTTTTCAATATAATCCGTGCGTAAAAAATCCATTTAAAACTTGTTTTTCGGCAAAAGAGTGATATATTTAATGGTTCTATATAGAACTAATTTGAATTAAAGTGACAGAACCCTTTGTGCATGAAAAATGATCGAGGAGGAAACATGACGTTTCGAACGATACTTTCCGGAAGCCTGGCCGTATTCCTTTCGGGAACGGGAATGATTTATGCGGAAGAACCGGCACCTCCGCGGGTGCTCGTGGCGCCGGCGGTCCAGGTGAAGGAAGCCGCGCCGGGACGGCATGTCGGCGCGCTGGAGTCCATCAAGCATGTGGATATTGTGCCCCGTGTGACGGGAAATCTGCTCAGAATAAACTTTACGGAAGGGAACCTTGTCCGCAAAGGCGACCTTCTGTATGAACTGGAAGATACCACGTATCTGGCAGCGGTGGACAGTCTGATCGCGCAGAAGGAAGCGCTTGAGGCATCCCTGCGTTTTGCAACCCGTGAATACAAACGGAACGAGAGCCTGATCCGAAGCAACGCCGTCTCCCACTCGGCTTACGACAAGGCCGTGCTCGAAATCGATGCCGCCCGCGCCAACATCAAAAAAATCGAGGCATCCCTGACCGACGCCCGGAATACACTCTCCTACACCCGCATTTACGCCCCCCTTGACGGACGCATCGGCAAAAGCGCCTATACGGAAGGCAACCTCCTCACGCCTTCCACCGGCAAACTGACGGACATCGAAATGCTCTCACCGATCTATGTCCGGTTCAGCTTGAGCGAACGGGTTTTCCGCCGTGACTTCGGCGGCAGCGAAGGAATCCGGAAAAACGCAGTGGTCCGGGTCCAGCTGGCCGACGGCTCCATTTACAATGAGGCCGCAAAGGTCACGCTGATCGACAACAAGATCAATGTTTCCACCAATACGATTACGCTCTGGGCGACCTTTGAAAACAAGGACCACAAGCTGATCCCCGGCGGATTCGTAACCGTTCTGCTGTCGGTCCGGACAGCAAAGCCCTATGTCGCCGTCCTGCCGTCGGCGCTGATTGCCGAATCGGACGGATACAGCGTTTATGTGCTCGATGCGGGCAATAAAGTGATCCGAAAACCAATCAAGACGGGAAATGTCGCGGACGGACTTCAGATCGTCCTCTCCGGGCTGGATGGCTCGGAACGGGTCATCGTGGACGGCACGCACAAAGTCAAACCCGGCATGACGGTAACTCCGGTTGCCTTTGAGAAAGGGAAATAGGAACACATCCATGTTCGCCGAAATCTTCATCCGACTCCCGAAATTCGCATTTGTCCTTTCCATTGTGACATCTCTGGTCGGGATCATCTGCCTGATCCGTCTTCCGATTGCCGAATACCCTGAAATCGCCCCGCCGACCGTCAAGGTGACGGCCACTTATCCGGGCGCAACCTCGCAGGTGATTGCCGAAACCGTCGCCAGCGTCATCGAGGAACAGGTCAACGGCATCGAGAACCTGCTCTATTTCAAGTCCGAAAGCGACAACAACGGCAACTACACACTGACGCTGACTTTCAAGCCGGGCATCAATTCGGACATTGCGCAGGTCAACGTGCAGAACGCCGTCCAGCGTGCCGAAGCGCAATTGCCGGAGACCGTGCGGCAGATCGGCATTGTCACGAAAAAACAATCAACCGACATCGCGGGGGTCTATTCTTTCCAGACCGACGGTTCGACGCTTTCCCTCCTCGAACTGGCCAACTACGTCCGGATGAACGTCAAGGACCCCTTCGCCCGACTGCCGGGACTCGGGTCGGTGGAGATTCTCGGAGAACGGAACTACAGCATGCGCATCTGGCTGGACCCGTTGAAGATGTCGGCCCTGAACCTGACTCCGGAAATTGTGATTTCGAGCATTTCTTCGCAGAATCAGGCAGTCTCAGCCGGAACGCTTGGCGGGGAAAACTCCAATCCGTATCTGCAAGTCAAAATAGAAGCACTGGGGCGACTGAAAACCACAAAAGACTTTGCCGACATCGTCATTACGACCAGCAAAAAAGGCGAACAGATCCGTCTGGGCGACATCGCCCGGATCGAACTGGGCGCCGAACGTTATACGGACGAAGGTTTTTTCAACAGACAGCCTAGCGTCGCGATGGCGATTTACCGTCAGGACGGCGCCAACGCGGTCGAACTGGTGAAAAATGCCAACAAGTTGATGAAGGAACTCAAGCAGCGCTTCCCGAAAGGAGTCGAAGTCGTACATGCCTATGACCCCAGCAACTATATTCTGGCCAATGTCCGGGAGATTTCGGCGACTTTGGTCCTCACGCTGCTGCTGGTGATCGGCATCACGTATCTCTTCCTGCAGGACTGGCGCGCCACACTGGTTCCGGCGCTGGCAATTCCGGTTTCGCTGCTGGGCACCTTCTTTTTCATGGCGCTGCTCGGCTATTCCATCAACGTGCTGACCATGTTCGGGCTGATCCTCGTCATCGGCTCGCTGGTGGACAACGCCATCGTCGTGGTTGAAAACACCATGCGCATCATCGAGGATGAGCATCTTTCGCCTCCGGAGGCCACTGCAAAAAGCATGAAGCAGATCACCAGCCCGGTCATCGCGGCCACGCTGGTTTCGGCGGCGATCTACGCCCCGATCGGCTTCTACGGCGGCATTGTAGGCACCATTTACATCCAGTTCGCAGTCACCATGTGCATCTCTCTCTGCATCTCGGCCTTCAACGCCCTGACTTTGAGTCCGGCGCTCTGCGCAATGATCCTGAAACCGGCGGGAACGGGCAAACGCAAAAAATTCATCCTCTTCCGCTGGTTCGACGTAGCGCTGGATTCGACCAAGAAAGGCTATATCGTCTTTTCCACCTTCATGATCCGCCGGTTCTACCTGACCGTGATTCTGATTGTGCTGGTGCTTCTCGCCAATTTCTGCCTTCTCAAGGGATTGCGCGGCGGATTCCTGCCCAGCGAAGACAAGGGCAGTTTCCTCTGTGAACTCGAACTGCCGCCCGGAGCCTCCCTCCAGCGCACGCAGAAAGCCATGAAGCTCTTCACGGAAAAATGTCTTTCACTTCCGGGCGTGAAGCATGTCGTCACCATCGCCGGATACTCGCTGATGAGCGGAGCCAGTGAAAATCTCGGTTTTGCCATCGTCGAATTGAACTCATGGGAAACCCGCACAAGCAAGGACCAGAGCATTCAATCGCTGCTTCAGAAAATCATGGTCAAGGGAGAAGAAATTCCTCAGGCGCAAGTGCGCGCCTTCCAGCCGCCCGCCATCATGGGACTGGGGGTTACCGGAGGCGTCACTTTCGCATTCCGAACCACTGGCAACGACACACCACAGCAATTCGAGGCAAAGGTCGGAAAACTGCTCGGTTTGCTCAACAACAAGAAGCTCATGCCGGAAGTGCAATATGCGTTCAGTTCGTTCAACGCGCGAACCCCGCAGTTCTTCCTGGACATCGACCGCAAAAAAGCGGAAGCGCTCGGAATCCCGGTCAGCCGGATTTTCACGGCATTGCAGAGCAACCTCGCCAGTCTCTACATCAATGACTTCAACCTGTACGGCTATGCCTTCAAAGTCAAAATCCAGGTGGACGGAAATGAACGTTCGACATTGAAGGATCTTGAGGAGCTGATGGTGCAGAACGACAACGGAGAAATGGTGCCGCTCACCGCCGTGGCCGACGTCAGGATGACCCTCGGCGCACGCAAACTGGAGCGGTTCAACCAGAATATGTCGGCCGCGGTCACGGTCATTCCCGTTCCGGGCGCATCGACCACCCGGCTGATGAATAAAATCGAAGAGATACTGGGACGCGAATTCTCCAACGAATACGCCATCAGCTGGACCGACATGAGCTATCAGGAACGCAACAACGACGGGCGCATCGTTCTTCTGATGACCCTCGCCGTGATCTTCGGGTATCTCTTCCTTGTGGCACAATATGAATCGTGGTCCATCCCCATGCCCGTGATCCTTTCCGTGGCATTCGCCTCGCTCGGCGGCGCGGCGGCCTTGTTCTTCAGCGGAATGCTGCTCGACATCTACGCCCAGCTCGGACTCATCATGCTGATCGGTCTGTGCGCAAAAAGCACCATCCTCATGGTCGAATTCTCAATGCAGGAACGGGACGCCGGAAAGTCCATCGCAAAATCCGCCATCAACGGCGCAAACTACCGTTACCGCGCCGTGCTGATGACCGCATGGAGCTTCATCATCGGAGTCATGCCGATGCTGTTCGCTTCCGGAGCCGGAGCGGAAAGCCGGAAGATCATCGGGACCACCACCTTCTGGGGAATGCTGACGGCAACCCTGGTCGGAGTCGCATTCATCCCGCCGATGTTCGCCGTCTTCCAGAAAACACGTGAAACCGTCAAAAAAAGGAAACGGGCGAAACAGCAGGAGAAGAGCTCTCCTGCCCCGTAACTTATTCGGAAAAGCGAATGACGCCGGACTGCGGAACGTTGAACCGTAAAAATTCCCCGTCCGCTTCCGCCGCAAGCTCGACTCCGTTCAAAAGCGCCTTCACAGAGGTCTTCGAACGGATTTCCAGCCAGGCGTTTCCTTCCAGAACCCGGACTTCCAATTCCGGGAACGCCGTCTTTCCGAACGACACCCCGCGCCAGCGGGTCAGTCTCGGACGATCCGGGAACCGGACCTGTTCCCGGAGATAGACCGGCACCCAGTTTTCGGGAATGCGGCGATAGGAGAACGTATGCGCCCCGAGGTAATCCGTGGACAGCCGTCCATTCAAGACCGCCTCGTCGATCCGTTCGAGAAGCTGCTTTTCGCTGTAGCGCCCGGACATCCGGCAAAGGAGAAAATAGGAGTAGATCTCCTGTTCCCCGAACTGTTCTCCGTTGGAGTGGTAGACGCTCTTCGCCCCATCTTTGAGCGGTCCTGCTATTTTTCCGTCCGACTGGCTGTTTTCCATAGCCTCAAGCACCCGCGGAAGTTCCTCCGGGAAATAGCGGGCAATCATGGCAAACGTCTCCGGATAATGCCCCT
>CAYWZD010000072.1:0-12688 GCA_964462755.1 uncultured Victivallales bacterium
TCATCAGCGTGCTTCCGGCGCCCGGCAGGGAGATTCCGCCCCATTCCCGCACCTGAATATTCCTGTTATGTTTCATCAGTTTCGAAAGCTGAATTCCATACGGATTGTCCGGATTGTTCGCCTGATAGAAATTGTTGGTCACCTTGACTACAACGGGATCGTTTTCCCCGGCATAGACACATGCACCAACAGTCAACAACCCCCATGATAGTAGTTTTCTGTAAAGCAAAATTAACCTTCCTTTACGCTTATAGCTTATCAACTAATAAGCCTATAATTTTGGGTAGATTTTCATTATCTTGTTCATTGTGATCATCGTAGCGGCCACATACAACAATCCATTGTATGAACAGACCATCTTCTCGTAGCGGACATGAACTTTTCTGAATCGATTGAACCACGAATGCGCGACTTCGACAATCCATCGCTTGGGGCGAAATCCTTGTAGCTCAATCGCTTTCTTCTCTTCTCCCCGAGGTCTGATGTGCGGAGACATACCGTGCCTTGATGCAACTTCGGCCTTCCCAGCGTACCCAGCATCAAGGCAAAGGTTCTGAGTAATACTCTTCGTAATGTTCAAAATCCAAGGTTGTACAGGAACATTATCAGAGAAGAAATTTGAATTGCATAACCGAGGCTGAGGATTGAGATACAAGTTATGAATGGAAAAGCGATATTCCATTTGATTATAGTAATATTGGAATTCCATTGAATTTATTGGCATTTTACAAGTCCGTTTGCCTTCATTCTGGTTACATGCCGCTCCCAGAAATGAAACCAGTTTGTCCGAATTGAAGAGAATGGCGAACGAGGCTTTGGCGATTTGAAGCATTTCATCTCTTCTAAAAACGTTTTCCGGTACATTTTCCGGCGCAATGAACTCCGCTTTCAACTGCTCAACGATCTCCGTTTCCAAACTCATGATTTTTTCCTTTTCCCATTGTAATTTTGTATAAAATCTATGTAATTCCCCCACATACGCAAGGAAGAAATAATTATTAGACGTTCATTACAGGTTTTCTATTCTGAAAAGAAATATAATGAAAAGTCCCTGTTAAAAGCAATGCTGTTTCTGGCATATCACTTCAATAATTCTATATGTCCCGGTGAAAGGTCCGTAGTCAACTGTTCTACACGGTGATACTGAATCCATATATTTGTACAATTGCTAAATGTATTTCCGTGGATTGCAATTTTTCCATGAACTGGGGTATCGGACTTTGCATATATTTCTGGAATGATCGAAATTGCAGGAACCGGACATCCAACAAAGTGATTGCCATAAATTTCTACATCACGCACACCCCCGGATTCATACCAGCTCTGGGCATCTCCTGCGATCAAAATGGCTGCTGACCGTGAGGTCTGATAAAAGGTATTCCCGCGAACGACGCATTTTCCGGCGGAACTTAACAGCAGACCGCGGGTTGGATAACATTGAAAAGTGCAGTTTTCGATACATGCATCCGGATTGGCGCTGAGGTTTTCCACCACGGTTTTTCCTGACTCATACGTACCTCGCGGTGGGTTCTCCAAAACCAGAGAGATTGTAAGAAGATCCCTCTGTTCCACTTCACGAACACGAAGAATTTCGAGCCTCCGCAAGGAAATCCCGCAGACCATCGCAATTTCGTCGCCGGGTTCGAACGGGACAAATCCCCAGGTTTCTGGATGGCAAAACTTTACAACGATCTCCTTTCCGGCGATTTTTTCCACCACGAGATAGGTTCCGTGAATATTGATCGGATCATCCTGCGCGCCGGAGAAAAAACTGTCAGCAATGACGACTTTCCCGCGGCAGGAGGAAATCTGGACACAGTCGGCGAAGGCCGCGCAGACCCGTCCGCTGTCTTCGGTGGGCGCGTGACGGTGATTCCGAATCTCCAGATTTTCACAGAGCTGTGCCACGATTCCAAGACCGGGTGTAAAATGAAGCTGAAGCCCGTTCATTTCCATATTTCGACAATGATGGAGGAAAATGCCGTTTTCGTTGCGGGTGGGATGACGAAACTGGTAAACCGCTCCGATTACTCCCTGAAAAGGAATTTTATAGCGGAATCGGACACGGTCCGGTGAAAGAAGTTCGAAATGTTCCGCGTCGCGGATCGGATCGTTCGGTATCCGCAAATTGCTTTTGCTACCGGGCGAAGCACATTGGGCGATCTGCAATACGGAACGGTCCTCCGAGATGCCGTCGGCATTGACCCAGCAGAAGCCATCCGGGGAATTAACCGTATATTTTGAGTCTGAGTGGATGGCGAATTCAGCGGAAGTTCCGTCCAGCCGAACCAGAGTCATTTCGGAGACCCGCGGACGGAGATAATCGACCGCAACGTTTTTCAGCGTAATATTCCGGCAATGGTTCAAGGCTAGTGCGGTCATGTCGCCGTCGAACAGAAGAAGTGCACCGTTTCCCTCGAACGTGAAATCTTCGAGCCCGTCAAGAAAAAGGCCGACGTGTTTTGTCGGGTCGCTTCCCCGGACCAGCGTGTTGGTCACCGGCTGAGGGAAGAGGACGGCGTCCCTTTTCCGGAAGACATATCGTCCCGGAGACAGAATGAGGGTTTTTGCGCCCGTAACATCTTTTATTTGCGCCAAGGTTTCGCGGAAAACGCTTCCGCAGTCTTCCATCGGGTTCAACAAAAATCGTTTTTCCGGTTCGGACATGAAAACTCCCATGATACAGATTCCGATGTGATTGCTCAACCCGCACTCGGTCCAGGAAGAACCGGATGGAGGACTCAAAGTTTCAATTGCGGATTATTTTTTCCATGCGGGAAGGCATCGACGGCTTTCTGGGCACATTCCTGAAGAAATTTCGCATCTTCGGAAGTGATTCCCTTCGGGCAGGTGGTTGTTGCCCCAAAAAGCGCCACCGCGTCCGCCAACGCCAATTACTCCAAATTTTGTGTTTTCCATCAATCAATATCCCTCCTATAAAAAATAAATAATGAGATGCTTGGACCGCTAAAAAGAGCGTCATGTAGGACTATGACAACCTGTCTGGATTCAGGCTCGACAATAACCCTGCTGACATAAATGTTTTTTGCCGCTCCTTTTTCTCAAAGACCAATTTTCCTTTTTCCACCAGCGACATATCTGCCACGGCATAATCAATCCACATTTTGTTCGGAGGAAAACTCTTCGGATGGGGGCCGACGGGAGCTCCGCCGCAGCGTCGAAGAAAATATTCGCGTGTCTCCGCAAGCGTTTTGTGTCCCTCCAAAAAATATCTGGCGTAACGAGATTTCGCAACAGAGATGAATTCATCCAGATATTTCGCAATTTTTTCAGGGGTGTTGACACCGCGTTTGTACAGCATCGCAGGACGATCCAATATCATCAAGCGTACAGTTACAACCATAAGTTTCCCCTTAGTACACTTTCAGATACCGATCTGCGATCCGTTCCACTCCGCCGCGGAACGTTCCTTCCGGATAAGGCTTCAATGGAATCCGGAATCCGTTTTCGCCAATCCGTACACCGTCCATTTGCGGAACCTCCCCCTGCTCACGCCAGCGGGTCAAAGTATTCAGGTCATTTTTCAGATACTGAACGCCCGGTGCATAGCTGCCGCCATGATCTCTACCAGGCAACAGGTAAAAGCGGAAGAATTTCTGCACTGCTTTGACCGATCCGAAAAATTCGATTACCTGTTCGTAATAATCCAGTGCGGCATGGTACGGGACCATACTGTCCGCGGTCCCCGAAAACATCAGCATTTTTCCACCATGTCCGGCGAAGGCTGTGAGGTCCGGATCATCGGCATTCAGATACGGTCCCATCTCCGTCAGATAGCGGTCAATATCCTGGTCAAAATTGATCTTCATCATATCGACGTCTTTACCGAAAAACCAGTTGAACATGTACAAGCCGCCATTGGGGGCGAATGGAATAGACGCCGGCGGGATGCCATTGTAAATACGTTCGCCAGTCCGGGTGTTGACCGGTCCATCCATCATCTTTTCCAGAGCTTTCAGGTGTTCGGATGTCAATGAGTTGTCTTTTCTGGCAGCCAGTTTCAGGACAGTTGCACGGTCGGCGGTTGTCCAGCGCGGTTCAGAGATGAAACGTCCTTTGGCATTCGGAAAGTTTTCCCGTGATTCAAAATATTTCAGTACGGTTTCATTCCAGCTTTTTTCCTGTTTCGGGGTAAAAAGCGCGGAACCATCGGGACGGTGACTCTGCTGGTAGTTCCAAAGAAAATAAGCATGAAGCGGAGC
Organism: uncultured Victivallales bacterium; assembly: GCA_964462755.1. Lineage (GTDB taxonomy): Bacteria > Verrucomicrobiota > Lentisphaeria > Victivallales > UBA1829 > SIG94. The sequence goes on from CAYWZD010000072.1 coordinate 4,224, forward strand.
CCGGCAATGTCCCGGTACCCCGGCAAGAATGCCATCATAATCCTCCGGGAAACGCTGCGCAAGTGAGAGTGCCTGCTGCCCGCCAGTGGATTGACCGAAGAAATAACTATAATCAGGACCTCGGCCATATTTCATGCGAATCAGTTCTTTGGCGGCGACTGTCATGAGATGAGTCGCCCGCCAGCCGAAGTCCTTCCAGACTTCCCGATTGTCGATTCCTGCTTCTACCGGAATCGGAGCTGTACCGAGATCACAGGAAACGACTGCCATGGAACGAATGGACGCTGTTGAAACAACTCCGGTCAGCCTGCCAGCGGGACCGCCATTGCCCAGACCGAGCAGTCTTCCATTCCACTCTTCCGGCAGTGAGACTTCCACCTGGATATTTGAACCAGGATCGGTTGACAGATCCAGCCGGACAGCTGTCATGGGTTTCAAGTCGTCGGAATAAAATCCTTCTGGACTTGTATAATCACCATCTCGCACTTCTGTCACATCAATGATTTTAGCGTTTGGGAGTTTTATGTCTTCGAGTTTCATACTATTCAGGCTCCTTTACTGGAAATGTTTACCAGTTTCCAGAATTGCACATGCGTTTCCACGCGCAAATCATCCGGGGTGATTACAAAGATATCAACTTCTGGAACAGCCAGTATCCCGATGATCCCAAAGATTGGCGCGACCGAGCATTATATTCAGAGTATTACCATCCCCCCAGAGGATTGCGCTGAGCAAACCATTGCCCGACTTGGCCTCTTGTTGAATTTCAGGCAAAGAATAATTCCGTGTAAAGGTCTTCATAATACACGCTATTGTTTTCCTCGCAGAATTAAGTGCATAGCGCTGACTTATTGAATAAGCTCGCAAGATAATTCTGTTTCCCAGACTTTGGTCCGGTGCGGATCCGGGTTGAAGTCCGTCTTCCGGAAGAAGATCTCCGCAGTCGGGATATTGGCGCGCCAACTGAAGAACTGGGTCGTTTCCGGTCCGGCAGTGAATTTCAACGTCAGGGAGGGACTGCTGACCAGCAGTTCCGGACGGTCAAACATTCCTTTGATCGTGCGTCCCAAATATCCTTTGAACATGCCATCAGCATAACCAAAAGCGAGGTGCTGTTTGCCGGAAAATTCCAGTTTTTTGCCATTGCAGACTGCGATGAATTTCAGAAAATCAGTCAAATCTTTTTCGGTGGCCCCCAAATTCGGTTGATTCTGTACGCGCATCCGAAAATCTGCCTGTGCTTTGACAGTCCGGTTGACCGTGACCTTATAGGACACCATAATCTTCGGCGCGTTTCGGAAAATTGTGTAGCGTTTCACCACTTCAAAATCTTTCAGATGACCATGTGTGATCCGTGCCCGTAATTCAACCTCGGCAAAGTCTGCGGAAAGTTTGCGGTCTGTGACTTCATACGGAGCATCAATCTTCATGGCAAAAGGTTCGTCAAACATCTCACGGAATAGTCCGGCACCGGGTTCACACAGCAAATCCTTCTGCGCTTCTTTGCTAAAAAGCTGTTCAATCTTTCCATTGTCGGAAAGGTTAACCCACGCGATCAGATAAGGCGATTCCAGCTTAACCGTATACTGCCCGTTATGGCGGCGGTCCGTGCGACTGATGCTCATACCGTTTCCGGCAAGACGTTTTTCCATAACCTCGTCGCCTGTTTTTGATTGTTCATCCTGAAATATCCACGGTTTACCGGCAGGCTTTCCGGCTGCTTTGCAACTAGTATTCTGGACCAGAATCACGGAATAGTTTCGCGCAGCAACCGTCATGGGTAGCCCGCGTTTCAGCTGGTCAGCGGAAAAGGTTGCGGACCCGTTCATGAAAAAGCGATTCCCGGAAGCCAAATCGGTCACCATGTATTTTTCATTTTTCAGCTGCGGCAGGGAGATCTTCACCTGACACTTGCGAGTGGCATCAAAATTGAACAGCGAGACCAGATATTCTCCGTTAAGTGTGCATGCCGTGTAACGGAAATTATCCAGCGTCTCCGTTGCAGCAGGGATCACTTTGTTGTCCACTTCCAGCATCCGACGCGGGGCATTGTTAATCGCCTTGACCGCGTTTTCGCAGCGTATTCCTCTAATATTGAAATCTTCCGACTTTGCGATTACATCCAGTGCCCGACGCATTTTTTCGGCATAGAGTCCGTCGAAATCAATGTCGCAGTAAAAAGCCGCGCCTTTGGAACCGCATGCCGCCGCAACGACCAAGTCCAGCCCGACTTCATCGGGTGTATTCCAATCTGGCGCACAATGTCCAGCGACCGAATAGATCATCGGCAAGAATTTGCCGCGTGTAGATTTCACATTGTAGTCAATCACATCGAAAATCTTGACACCGCGGATATAGGCCATCGGCATGATGTATTCGGTAAACGGTTCATAATGTTTATTTTTGACGATGGCAAACGAATTTTCCTTGCTCTCGAAGAAGGAGTTGAAGACAAATTCATTTGTTTTGTCGGGAACCTTGAAGCTGCCGACATAGTTGCGGACCATTTCCGCCTGCTGTTTTTCACGGAATGCGAGCCACTGTTCCGGATATTTCTTTTCAATATTCTTTGCGGTGAATTCAGTTAGCGGGATCTTGGTGTAATTGCTGAATGCTTTCAGACAGCGTGAGCATTTGCAGAAGCCAAGCATCCGATTGTGGCAATATATTTCCAGATCCAGATACAACCCGTTACAGCGAATATGTCCATAGCTGATTTCTTGGGTTCCCGCCAGTTTCCCAAACGCTTCTGTCAGATACTGTGGACAGTACTTGACCAAGAAATCGAGACTGTCTTTCTCCAGCGGATGCCCGTCCTCATCCAGAGCCGCCACTGCGGCAGAATAAGGCATACCGAGTGCATCCATGTTTTCATGTCCTACTTGACGTCCGATCCACCAGTTTCTTCGTTCCAACATTCGGAAAGTATCAAGACACTCTTTCTGCGCCAGTTGACGCGGAGACAGGAGTCCTTTGATCCCCAACTGCTCAACATAGGCGGCATTCCGTTCCGCCAATGCCGCATTCGGCAGTTCAATCGCGCGTCCGTAGTAGGTGAACATCTTGAAATCTTTCGGTAGCTCGCCTTTCGGCAGAGCGACCATTTCCACCTGATAGATATGCGATGCAGCTTTCTTTCCATCAGCCAGAAAATCCAGCCGGATCTGTTCGCCTTTTTTCGCACATTTTCCCTCGATATACAAAGCGTGTTCGGCGCGTCGTTTCCAAGTCCTGTTGTTCAGCGTATAGGAGTAAACTGTGCCGCCTGGAACCTTGCGGATTTCCGCTTTGATCTCGCGAATATCGCTGGAGTTCTGCACAACGGCAAACAAAGAAGCCTTCAAGTCTTCTGGCAGTGTGACCTCCAGCACAATCTCGTTCATACCCTCCCATTTGGAGGACGGACTGAATTTGAGCGGACAGGGGTAACCTTCTGGAATATACAGTTTTCCGCTGTGCTCCGGCAGAATATTAAAGGTATAAACATCCTGCGGAATGATCAGCATCGGCAACTGGTCCGTAGCGGAAACACAGAGAGACAGTGCCGCACAGGCGCCGTACAAAAGATTTTTCCATTTGTTCATCATTTTGTGCCTTTCATGTTTAATCTTTTCAGTTCGATTTCCATATCTTCCCGGATCAGGGACAAGTTTACATCCAGTAATTCATTTATATCGGATAAATGATATGCTTTGAAGAACCTCCGAATCTCCTCTTCCCACTGGTGCAGTTCGAGTTCAAATGTTTTGAAGTAACGGCAGGTAGAAGCGTAACTCGTTTCATCCAGTCCGTTATATTTTCGCATTTTTTCCTGATAACGCCGGGTAAACTGCTGACGGTAAAACAACCGGCGCAACTGCTGATAACGCATGGCAAGCGCATAATACTGTACCGCGGCATGCTCAATGTCGTTCCGGTACGTCAGTGCTGCGACCTCTTTAGCCGCCTTGCCGAGCATTTCCGGGTTATTGTTTTCGATCGCTCTGGAGGCTCGTTCCAGACACGCCTTCCACGGATGATCTTTCCATTTGTCGGGTTTTCCTGCCGCCAGACAGCCGGCCACGGCGGCATACCAGTTGGCGTAGAGACGTCCGAGGCTGGTATCACGTCCCCAGATCGTATGAATGACCTCGATCTTATGCTCTCGCGCAAATTCGGACCAGCGCAGCACATTTTGAATCCGCTGTACCGGAGAGGAAAACAAAACTTCGCTGGTCTCGCCGCACACCCCGATCCCAGAGGCTCCGAGCACCGGATGTTTCCCCCGCATCAGTTTCAATGTATGATCAAAGTTACAGTCCGCGTCATAATTCCAGTCAATGAGTTGCAGCTCTTTCGGAAAAGCATCCAACATGTCCAACGTATTTTCACGGGAAAAGAAGTCACCCCAGATCATCGGGGTCAACCCGCAGGAAAGCGCATAATTGGACATCTCGGAAAAATATTCCGCATAAAGCGCTTTGCGCCCGATTTTTTTGCACTTCGTACAGGTCGCCATGTGCCAAGCCTCGTCACCGCCCAGATGAATCCTGCGGCTGTAAGAAAACAGCTCGGCGACTTCCGATATCCATTGTTTCATTTTCAGCCGAATGCGTGGATAGTTAGGACATATCTCATCGACAAATCCGGCTTCGCGCATTTTAGCGTAGTGGGGACTGTTCAGTAGCCATTCTAAATGTCCATGAATTTGGATCAGTGGAATGGTTTCCAGGCCAAGTTCATGACAGCGGACAAGCAATTTTTTTGCCTGCGTCCGGTTCAAGCCCTTGCGCCAGACTCCCGGCCATGCCTTCCAGGGATACCGGGCGTCAAATTCCAAGACAACCCCTGTAAAACCGCAGGATTTCCAGAAGTCTGGAACGGTCATGATCCGTGAAAAATCAGGCAATACACCTTTGAAGTCGACATGAAGCAAATTTCCATTCATGTAGGGCCCTGTCTTTCTTACTTTTCTGCCGCAGGTGCCGGATCTTTGAAAAGCTTTAGCGTGGCTTTGGCAGTTTTGACTGAGATATTACGGAACTCTGCGACTCCGTCGCGATAGCAGAGCGACACATGAATATGCGCTTCGCGAACCGGGACTTTCAAATTGAATGTTTTCTGAATCTCATGCCATTTCCCATCCGCAACAGCAGGGAAATAGATATAATTTTCGCCGTTGTGTCCACCGCCCTGATAGAACAGCGCAACGCCCATACGGTAGCCGTATCCATCTTTGGCTTTTGGGCCGTTGTAACGCCCCTCGGCGGAAACTGTGATCGGTCCGGGCGTATTTTGATCAATCTTGACAAAATATTTGACCATTGCACCGATGGGTCCGCCGGAACGTTTCACCGTGAACTTGATGATGCCGTCTTTCTCGATCTCCACAAACTGTGGAGAGTGATATTTATCCCAAGGTACTTCTTCTTTGTAAATACGTTCCTTGACAAAGCATTCTGTCTGCTCTGGAGCCGCCGTTTCCTGTTCCGTAGCGGACAAAAGCAGTGAGAAAAACCCCATGACTGCAAGCATGATCATCTGTTTTTTCATCCTCTAAACTCCTGTTTTGAATTATTAATAAACAATCTTCTGATAGATGCTGTTGTAAAATTTGAAAACAGTGATGGTTCTTGGTATTCCCTCCTTCCCGTAATTTTTATCAAGAACATCGCGTGAACGCTGCTGCTCGACTGCCAGAAGAGCCTTCGGCTGTAAAGACTCCAAGTGTCCGTCAACGAACCAGAGATTGGAGCTTCCGTTATGCGGAGCGGCGACACATTGATCTGAGGTAGCGACGTAGGCATACCAGTAATTGAATCCGCCGTCAAAGCTACCAATCTGCGTTTTATCCGTGTTGAAAGAGTCTGCGACATACATCACACTGGATGGGGTCTTAATCCCTTTGATTGAAATCCAAGTCTGCGTATAGGGGGATTCTTTCCAACTGGCACTCCGCAAACCATAGGAACGATACCTCCACTGATTCCAGCCGAAGTGTCCGATCACCGGACAGCGGAAGATCATTTTGTTCTGAGTATCTGCTTGGGTCGGATTGCCTGGCAACAATCCTTGTCCCGTCAGGATTTCTGTCCAAGCGGGGCTGCTACCGACAGAATAAGGGCTAACTCCAAGGGGCAGGAATTCATTGAATAAATCGGCATACTGCGATACTGCCAGCCCAACCTGTTTCATACGTCCCATACAATTGATAGCAGTAGCTTTATTGCGTGCCGCATTCAGGGCAGGCAACAGCATACCCGCAAGAATTGCAATTATTGCAATAACAATGAGAAGCTCGATCAGCGTAAAATTTCTAATTTTACGCTTCAGCGATAAAAGATGAGAGACCAAAGATGAAAACAGGGGGGAACTCAGATACTCATGGCTCATATTTGCCTTCCTTTCTAAAATTTATTCACAAAAATTACTTTTTATTGATTTGTGACTAAATATATGTTGATATTGGTAATTTTTCAAGTATATTATTGTGTCGTTTAATTATATATTTGTTGCAAAAACAAGGAGCGGGGAACGCTATGCATTATGACCGGAATGATATACCGCCCAAAAACAGTTTCTATTGGATAGATTCGGACAGTAAATACTGGAACCAAATGCCACATATTTTGCCATTTACAGCAAAATCAGCCGGACATTACCGGGTCAAAAGGGAAAACTGGAAATATGCTGCGCGTATCCGTCCAATCAATCAGTTGTTCTGGGTTCAGGAAGGTAGCGTTGAGTTCGGTTATGACGGTAAAAAATATATTTACGATAAGGATATGGTCATGATCTACTATCCGATGGAGCAGCATCGGATCCGGGTGGTTTCAGAGCTTGTAGATATATACTGGATGGTAATACATGGTCCGATGGCAAACCAGCTGTTCCGCGGTTTTGAATTTGAGCGAGAACCGGTTAAGCGCGGTAGCTGTCCGGTACATCTGTTTGATGCTTTGATGGATCAGATCTATGATGACTCCATACCGTTTGGCCTGGCAGTGGCAGCTTCGACTGCCATGACGATCATGAATTATGCCAAAACCGGGATTCCCGGCAACCAGCGGCAGATGAACTTAGTCAAACTGGCGGTCCAGCTGATCGAAAACAACTTTGCAGACCCAGCCTTGAACATCAATTCGCTGGCGCAGCATCTTCAGGTCAACCGCTGTGTGCTCAGCCGCAGTTTTGCGCAACGCATGGCGATGAGCCCGCGTGGATATCTGGTGATGACCCGGCTGAATCAAGCGGCAGAACTGCTGCTCAGTAACAAGATGTCAGTTCTGGAGATTGGGCGTCAATCAGGTTTTTCCAATCCGGTCAGCTTCATCCGGACCTTTGAAAAACATTTTCACACGACCCCTACCAAATTCCGGGCCGAACAGCGGAGGGAATATCCATGAGGTACAGCCTTAACAAAGAACCCATGAAAAAAGTTCGAAAAGCGTTTTTACCATCAGTCAGAATGGGTCGTCAAAATTCAGGGAAAAAGGGGCTTTCTCAAGCGTTAAGCTTCACCTGATGAGTTATATTTAAAACGATTCTGCTGCAGTTCAAAAAAAATCACATATATATCATCTTGGTGAAAATAGCCTGACCGGTCTTCGGATCGGTTGGGCTTTTTTATGTACAAAAAATGAACCTAATTTAGGAGGTGATTTGATGAAGATCGAAGTGAGCAAGAACATGTTGGCCGGAGTATTGGTTGCTCTGGGGAAGTTGGTCAGCCGGATGAGTCCCGTGGAGGAGTATAAATCCGTGTTGATCGTATTGGAAAACGGGATCGTGCGTTTTCATACGTGCGGTCCGGAAGAGACAATGGAATTCACGCTGAACTGTGAGGCGGAGGGAGCGTTTCGTCAGATCGTGCATTTCGACGCATTGCAGAAGGCAATCCGGAGCGGCAAAGGGAAGGATGTCAGCCTCGAAGTGGAGTCCGGAATTCTGCTGGTGAACGGGGTGCCTCTTTCGCCGGTACAAATCAAGTGGCCGGAAGTAAAGGTACCGTCTCCCCTGAACCCGGTGAACTTGCCGGAGGGATTCGTGGAAATGCTGGCAAAGGCGGCTCCGATCGTGAACCGGAATGAGGTCCGGAGGACCTTGCAGGGGATACATCTCTCGCAGGACGGAATCACGGTGACAAACGGGAAGGAACTCCTCAATATTCCCTGTGCCCTTCCCATCGACGGACTGAATCTGCCGTTTCCTCTGGCGTTATTGAGTGCAAAACCGAATGGAGAAGGCAAGTTGTCGGTCTGGAAGGATCGGGACCTGACGATGTTCCGGATTGCGTATCCGAAATGGACATGGACCGCCCGTGCTCTGCCGGGACTGTATCCGAACTGGAAACAGGTGTTGCCGCCGAAAGAACACATCCGGCATACGGTCGAGTTTCTGCCTGAACGCGGACAGCAACTCGAAATCTTCTTGAAGAACGTGCCCGAGAATCCGCCTCACAATCAGGTGGAGTTGTCGATGTCCGA
>CAYWZD010000073.1:0-12678 GCA_964462755.1 uncultured Victivallales bacterium
GCGTATATGATTATATAACATGGTTTCAACAACCAGTGATTGTGATGATCGCAATAACGACCAGGAGCTCGATCAGTGTGAATCTTTCCAGCCGGGAAACGGATCGTTTTTTCATGTTGTTCCTCCTTGATTATGTAAAATGAATTTGGATTTCACGATTTCGACTCCGGAGGGAAAGTCGGCCGGGTCGGTTACAAGGCAGTCGGAAAGGCGTTCCACATCGATGTCCCAGGTGGCCAGCGGAAAAACATTGTTCCGGACCGCATGGATGTTGTTGTTTCCGCAGAGCAGAATCTTTTTCCCGATCCGGCAGTGCTTTTCCACCAGATACCGGATTCCGCCGAGCATGAAGTAGTCGGAGAGGAAATACAGTGCGTCCACGGACGGATCCTGCTCCAGAACGTTTTTTGCCGCCAGATACCCCAGATCCGTCAGGACGTCAATATTTTCCACTTCGCCGTTGAAATTCAGCGGATAGGTATATTTTTCCTCGACTTCTTCCGGAGCCATTTCAGGGAACATGGACAGAATGGCTTGCCTCCGCTCCTGATTGCTGGTGCGGAAGAGGATCCGGAAATTCCGGCATCCTTTTTCTTTGAAATAACGGATGGTCTCCTGAGTGGAGAAAACCTGATCGTTCATCGCTCCATACTGGAAGAAAGGGGAAAATCCGCACACAAAGCGTTTTTTCCGCTGGATCTCCTCTTCAATTTCGGTATAACCGTTCGGAGTTCCGATGAAAATGAAGCGTTCGACTCCCCGCGCCAGCAGCTCCCGAACCACCGACAGGTTTTCTTCCGAGGAAGAAATGCAGTTTTTCAGGTAAGAGACCCAGCCCTTCTGGTCGATTTTGTTCATCAGGAGGAGAACGAGGCGCTGAATATGCTCTTCCATCAGGATACGGTTCATGGCAATCAGAATCGCGACTGTTCCCGTACGGTCTCCGCGAAGCAGCTTGTGCGCATAGTTCTGCTTGTATCCGAGCGCTTTGGCAACGGCGAAAACGGACTGCCGGGTGTCTTCCGAACTGAAATCATTGGGTCTGCGGTTCAGAATCTGAGAAACGGTGGATTGGGACAATCCGGTTCTTTCCGCGATCATTTTCAGGGTCGGAGCCATATTTTTCCTGCCTGTTATTTGATTATGAAAATTTCATACAAATATTTCGTATAATGGCAATATATTCAAGGTTATTTTGTTTTTCAAGCGTGATTTTTGTTTTTTTTGAAATTTTTTTCCGGGACGGTATGCACGTTAAAAAAACGGACGGCAAGGAAAATTATTTTGAGCTTGACAACTGATCCCAATGAAATCATGATAAAACTTTTTCTTCCCGAGAATACGGAGTCGATTCCACGCAGGAAATGGCATGTCCGATCCGCATCGAAACATTCCGTCACGGGCTCTGCGTTTCGGGGTCGTCCTCGAAGGAAAAGTTCCATAATCCATTCAAAAGCATGACTTCATCTCGTTATCGTGACTTCAGAAGGGGCGTGGATGACAACTTCGTCCGGGGTTGCTTCAATGTTTACACACCCGAAAGAGGTCGGGAGAGTTCCCCGCGCCCAATCAAGTCCGCAGAGCGAGGGAGTGACGGCAACGTGGTCCGCGCGGAGGAGGGTGGCTCCGAGAATCTGACGGAGCAGCCATTCGGCGGGAAGCGAAGCCCACCCGTGGCAGAGGCTGTGCCGGAATCCCCGGTAACATCCTTCTCCGCAATCGCGGTGGATGTCGCGTTTTCCCGGCGGAACCGTCTCATCGATCCGGGCGGCGTTCTCCAGCCAGCCGATGTCGAAATGTTCCCAGAAAGAGGTTGCTCCGAGGGAGAGCATTCCTCCCCAGTAGGCGCGGAGATGATTCAGCGCTTCGGTGCGATGTCCGGCCAGAGCACAGGCATCGAATACGAAACAACCGAGAAACGTAGAGAGTCCGCGGGGCAATGTCCGGGCGAAACATTGGTCATAAACCGCTCCGGCGCTGCGGAGCCCGGCCAGCACCTGAAATGCGTTGGCGGCGGCGCTTGGTGTCAGCGGAGGAACGAACGAAGCCATTTTTGCAGCGGCGGTTTCGGCTTCGGAGGCACAGTCGTTTTCTCCGAGTTCGCGGCAAAGTTCGGCTCCATAACGGAACGCGGTCAATAGCAGGGCATGGCATCCCGCGCGGATTGCGGGCGCGTCTTCTTCCCGTGTTCCCGTCGCCCAGTCAAGGAGCAGATAGCCGCGGGAGAAATGGGCTTCCCCGTGTTCATCGATCATTCCGGCGAAAAGCCGGAGAAGTCCGCATAGATATTCCCGCTGCGTTTCAAGATATTCCCTTGCCCCGAAAAGACGGAACCACGTGTGCTGAGCCCATATCCACCAGACCGAATAGGCGGCGCATCCGTTCATCATATCGGGCAGCGGCGTTTCCTCGCGCAGAAAGTCGAGGCTTTTTTCGAGTACCGGAAGACGTCCGAAAACCGTTCCCGCCGCCAGAAGTTCGGGGTAAAGGTCGCCCATCCAGACCAGACGGTCGCGCTTGATCCCGTCCCACGCGAAGGACTGCAGGCAAAGTCCGGCCGTATAAACGGAAGTATTCCAGATCCGGTTCAGCAAAGGGTCGGAACATTCAAATGAGGCCAGAGGCCGGAGATCGCGATGAATGAAGCGTCCGCGAATTCCGCGAAGAAGGACGGGATGCTTCCTGTCCATATTTTCCAGCCGGACAAAGCGGAATCCGACCTCGCCGAAATCCACGGCGGCATACGGAGGCAATTCGACAGCGCCCTCCTGGAGCGCGTGATGGTAGTCAGGATGGGAATAGGTTTCCGAGACCGACTCGCCGAAAGTCACAAGAAGATGCCGGTTCGGCGGAAAAAAATTTCCGGTGACAAAACAGATCCCTCCATGAATCTCACGCCCGAAATCAAGAAGAATATATCCTCCGGCCCGGATTACACATTCTTCTCCGGGCCGGGTGGTTGCCTGACCGGAACAGGGACACAGCAGAATGTTTCCGCCGGAGGTGTTTTCCTTTGCAACAATGCGGACCGGCGTGAGAAAATCGATGATCCGTTCGTCACGGGCCGGAATACGCGATTCATTCATATTGCCTTAATCCTATCCGAATTTTTCATTGAACGCAGGAAAGATATTATTGTCCTTCGCCGCGTCTGTAGTAGTCGTATCCATAGAAAAAGAAACGGTGAGCCTGGTTGATGGAAGGATAGGGTTCCTTCGGAAGAGGACTGTTATAGGTTTCCCGGTAGGTCAAATCATCCACATGTCCGTCCATAAAAGCGCAGTTGGCCTGTCCGCGGATGCCCGGAAGCGGTTCGGCTCCATAGGCCCGCAGCGTGTCGGATGCGCCATGCCAATAGCGCAGACAGCCCGTCTGGATCGCATTGTAGGTATCTTTCATGGAGCTGTCGCCAACATAAAAAGTTTTGGTGGGTTCATACAGCGCGCTGAGTTTGCGTGGAAAATACTTTCCGGAGCCTTCGCGGTCGACCCGGCTTCCGTTCAGCCAGCCGTTGAAGGCATAGGATGTACACGTGACGTTGCCGGTCCCTGTCCCGACAGGCCCCTTTTCCAAGGGGCAGAAGAATGTGCCTTTGGGCGTGCTTGTTCCATAGAATGAACAGCCGTATCCGCCGAAAATACGGCTCTTGTCGCCGGCGCATTTGACCCCGGACAGGACGACGTAATAGCCGAAATTCTCATTTCCGCTCGAAGACCCCACGAGGTCCTGGATGTTGCCGTGCAGGATCCATTCACTGTAATCAGAGGAGTACATCAGCGAAGCGAGGGTAATCGTTTTAAGATTGTTCTTGCAGGCGATGCTGTTGGCGATCTGCCGCGCCTTCTCCAGAGCGGGCAGAAGCATTCCCGCCAAAATCGCGATGATTGCGATAACTACGAGGAGTTCTATCAAAGTAAAATTCCCGCGTTTTTGTGAATGAGAACCGTTTTTCATGATTTTTCACCTTTCATATTTCACCTTTTTCAGTTGTTCGAGGAATGCCGTTCCAAAGCGGGTATCGGGTTCGAGATAACTGCCCTCGGTCCATTCGTTCCATGCGTTGATGAAAAAAATCCGTTCTTCTTCGGGACGAGTCAACAGGTTTTCGATCGTACAGCGGACCGCATAAGCAAAATCATCCGGGGATGCTTCCATGACGGGCATCCACGGATAACCGCCCGCCTCATACGTCTCTGACTGGATACAGCGGGGCGAGGAATCCCATCCGGCAGTCACGACCGGGTAATACGGGGCTGGAAGCGTTTTCTGGGCCTTCCTCGCGATTTCCAGATATTCGTCGGCGGATTTGCGGTAGTCCACACGCGGGAAGGAACCGTCGAACCAGACTTTGCCTGTACAGACATTGTTGTAGCTGGTATAGCTATTCAAACCGAGCCGGGTGGCCCATTCGGTTTGAGGGCAAGCCGAACAGGCCGGATGGGAGTCCAGGATGTCGAACCAGATTCCGTTCAGATGAACGCCGGGCAGTCCGGCGGCCTTCGCCTTCTCCCGGAACAACGCGAAGACCTCCGCACAGGCGTCTGCCCCGCCCATCTGGAGGATGAAGCGGTTCATGGCATAAATGGAAAAATAGGGAAGTCCGTTCACACGCCAGTAGTTCGACTGTGAGAAATAATGTTTGATGACATGATCCCAGACGCAGCCGACGGTATCGCGGGTGGTGCTCCACGGGAAATCGGTGGGATAACTCCCGGTGTCGCGTCCGCCCGGATGAAAATTCTTCCAGTCGTGATTGGCCCACATGAGCGCGAATGGGAGCCGGGCGCGGTTCGGTGCGCGGAGGAAACCTTCATTCAGACAGCGTTCGAGGTAGGGACCCTCATACCAGTACCAGTCGAAGATAAAGGCGTCGATTCCGTGGTCGGCCGCGGCGTCGATTTTTTTCGCCATGACGGTTGGATCGGCTTCGTCCTCGTATCCCCACAGGGGAACCTTCGGCTGTTCGTGCCCCGGAAAACGGGGGCGTGCGCACTTCATGAGTTCCCATTCGGTCCAGTTTCGTCCGTGGCGTTTTTCATTGCGCGGATCGACATGGTAGTTCGGGAAGTAATAGGCGGCGGTTTGTATCTTTGTGCTCATTGAGAAAATTCCTGTTGCATGGATGAACGTTATTTGGATATGAGTTTGAAGTTTTGCATTTCGAAATACCGGGGGGTGTCCGGTGTATTGTCGTAGTAAATGATTGCCGGATGGAATCTCTTTGCATTCGCGGGTACACTGAAGTCGCCTCCGATGGCTTTCCATTCCTTTCCGGCAAAGTTATACCAGGCATCCTTCGGGCAGGGCAGATAGAACGATGCGTTGTGGTGAAGCCGCACTTTTGTGCCTGCGGGGAATTCCGCATAAAGCGGTTTGCTCAGCGTGACTTTGACGGTATCGCCTTCCGGTTTGAACTCCGTAATGTTCGTGGAAACCTTGGAGTTCGGGAGATCGGAACCGTCATCCTTCACACCGAAGGCAACGACGTAATTCCAATGCTGATGTTTTTTCCACAGCGGATTGGCTTTCACCGTGAGCGTGGTATCGGTCATTCCTGCGGGGGCGGCAAGCTCGGTTTCCGTGCCGGGCATGGCAAGATATTCGCGGGTGGGAATGGATTTCCCCTTGTCATCGACGAAGACGACGGCGATGCATACGCCGGGCAGTTTTTCCTCCTTAGGATTCCGGATTTCCGCCGTAACGGAATAACTTTTTCCGGGTTCGGCGGAAATCAGCTCCCTGCCGAAGAAATGAAGCTGTCCTTGCAGTGTGAAAACGCCGTTATTGCAGGGCGGTTTTTCTTTCCGGCCTTCATACATCCAGTTTTCCGCTTTGTCGTAAAGAATTTCCGCTGCTTCTAGGGAAGCGGCGAGGGAGGATAGCGCCATGAAGGTCAGTGCGAACTTTTTCATGATCTGTTTCCTTTGCGATGAATGGTTGAATGTTTATTTCTGTTTTTCGATCTGGAGCAGGGCATACCCGTGACGCGGAATCTCAAGGGAAGGCGCTTCAAGCGTCTTGCCGGTGAAGACGTCCGTGATCTTGCATTTTCCGTATCCGAGGCCGGAGAGATCGAAATCGGCCTTGACCGCGTCGCCCATGTTGCCGATCATGAGAAGCGCCTTGCCGTCGGGACGGATGACCTGCGTCATGCGGATCTCTCTGGCATTGCACGTGACGGGCTGTTTCTCCTTGCCGTAGAACGGAAGGGTTTTGACGTCCGGCGCGCCGTACCCGAAACTGAAAACGGCATCACGGGCAGTGGCGTAATTGTCATGATCGCGTTCGACTCCCTGGTCGCAATGGTTCATGAGTGCGAACCCGAAGGATTCTGCAATGAGCGTTTTCAGTTCCTCGGTTTTGGAGATGCCCGGAACCGCGCCGTTTGTGGACACGATCGGCCGCGGGATGATTCCAGACTGGGTTCCGGCCATGTCCGCAAGGATATAGCTTTCCGGGAAACGGGTCTGATACTCGCCTCCGCCGCTGCCTCGTTCCCATGTGATGGTGGTCGTGCAGAAGGCCGTGACCGGAACACAGAGGGAATGAGTCGCGTGGAGCTCTACCCAGGGGAACCCGTAGGTCAGCTTGTTTTCCATATACAGCATGGTGGCGGTGCGTTTCGTCAGTTCACGCCATGTGAAGAGAGAGATTCCTCCGCGGATGCCCGAGGGCGCCGTCTGGAGCATGTTTCCATTGTGGATGAACGGAACTTTGCCCGGACGAACTCGGTAACCCGCCCCGATCACGGTATTGAAGCCGCCGCCGAGAGGAAAACAGTCGAAATTCATGCCGTCATATCCCATGCGGGCCTGTCCGCGCATTTCGTAGAGTAGCTTGTCGATGTATTCCTTCGTATGGGTAGCGACATATTCATTGGCGGCATCGTCCACGGGGTAATCCCAGGGGAGCCATTCGGCCTTATACATTTCCGCCTCGGGCCAGTGGGAAGAATAAAACGCGGGATTCTGGTAGAGCAGGAAATACTTCTGCCCGTATTTTCGCTTGTCGAAAAGCATATTGCGGAGTACCGACGGGTCGGCCAGCGGCATGTTCCGGGTGATCCATTCGCCGTTGCGGGCGAAGTAGTCGTCCACAAATTTCCGGCGTTCCTTTTCGGTCGGGGTGTTGTTGCGGCACTGGAAAAGGAATTGATAATAACTCATGTCTCCGTTGGGGACGGTGCCGTGCGGATAAAACATGTTGTTGACCATGTTGTAAGGCGCTGCCATTCCGGCGAAATCGGCGTCCTTGGCGGGAGGATAATTCCACATCCATTCGCTGGTCCTGCGGTATCCTTCCGGCTGGGGCTTGACCGGGGTCGGCTCGAATCCCATCACGAGCTCGAATGGTTTTTCCCAGGTGACGGGGGAATTTACAATGTCGATGGTATAGGTGACGGCGCCGTTTTTACGGGAAAGATGCTGGGCGTCCCGCTTTGGATCCAGCGAAAAATAGCGGTCGGTATCCATAATCCAGGAGAGGCCCTTGTAAACGCCTCCGAACCAGAAATAATGTTCGATGCGTCCCTTGGGAGTGGCGGCGCCTTTCAGTTCGAGGATGCCCTCTCCTGATGGGACGGTCAGATCGGGGGCCCCTTTGGCGCGGGCTCCGGCTTTGTCGAGCGTAACGTAATATTTCACGATCTCGTTTTTCAGCGGAATGCGAAGTTCGAAACGGTTCACTTCGACTTTGCCCTGCGGAATGACTTTGACCGTCACTTTGCAGAATCCGTCGTAGTCGTATTCCTGCTTCAATTCGAGATTCACTTTGCTGTGGGAAACCTCCGCCGTATAAAACACACGGTCCTTTTCCGCGGAAACCAGGCGGATTTTGCCGGGCTTGAACGGAGTTCCGTCCAGGAGGAATTCGATCGGTGCGGCAAGGATGTTTTCTCCTTCCGAATACACCGCGTTCCACAATGCGCCGTCGAGTTTGTATCCGGTCAGCAGCGCATGAACTTCATTTTTCGATTTGTCGACCTTCAGCGGTTTGAAAGGCGGAATGATCACGCGGTCCATTCCGATGTTGAGTCCCTGCCAGGGAAATTTGCGGAGTGCAAACGTGCGTTCGTGAGTATAGTGTTTTCCGTCTGCATCGGAGGCGTCAAGCGTAACGGTGTATTCCCCGAGCGGGAGATCCGGCAGAACGGTTTCTTCTTCGAAATCGGAGATGGGACGCCCGAAATCGGCGTGTTTGAAGGTTTTCCAGACTTTGCCGTTTGCATCTTTCACGGTAATGACGGCCATGACGCATGGAAGTTTCGGATCGAAAACCGCGGCCACGCGGAGTTTGTTTCCATGGGAAGGGTAGAAGCCTGCGCAGAGATAGGGCAGTCCAAGACGGTCTAGGTAGACAGCCGATTTTCTGGAGATACTTACATCCCAGAACATCGTGCGTTTGTAATATTCTGTTCCGTCCGTACTGTTTTTGAGGAGGGAGTAAAGCAGACGCGGCTTGCCGGGGAATTGTGCCATCAGATATAAGTTGAAGGTTCCGGTTTTTCCGGGATCCACCGTGAATTTGCCTCCAATTCCTTTTTTCTCGGCTTTACCGATCAGATCCGGGTTTTCGATGTCGAGCGTGGCCGCACCGGGGATCCCGACTACGTAGCAGCCGGAAGCAAGCTTGAGGGCGGAGACCGTCGTATTTTCCACGCGATAGCTCCATACATAGTTCCCGGTTGCTTCATAGGCATGGTATCCGAATCCGTCGAAACTGACGGCGGGGGCATTGGCGTCCGGAATGAATGTTCCGAGTTCTCCCTGGGTTTTCGGAAGGTGCCAGTATCCGGTTTCCGGGTCGCTTGACCAGTACCGGATCATCTGAAGTCCCCATGGGGCTCCGTCTTTGATCTTGTCAACCCCCAGTGAAGAGAGCGGGATGGCTGCTTCGGCGGTCCAGCATTTCCCCTTGTTGCATGTAAGGAGGTCTTGGGCGAATCCGCTGACCACTTTCGCCCCTGCGGGGACGAGGCCTTTTCCCGTAGAATCGAAACGGAGGATGAATGGTTTTTCTTTTCCCGGCGGAAGAATCTGGAACTCGACCACATCATCGGCCGTGAGCTTCTGCGGCGCGAGCGGCTGTTCGCTGGTCAATGCAAAATAAAGGTTCTTGTCATCGTATCCGAAGCGGAAATTGTTTTTACGGTAAGTCATGAGTCCGGTTTTCGTGGAGAGGCCGCCGAACGTGGTTGACGCGTCGTTCCATTCGTCCGCAGCGATCTTGCCGTCGATGACCGGAGCCTTCGGCATGGGCGGCAGCCGGATCAGGGTCGCGTTTGACACGGCGGCGGCCAGAGATGAGGCAGTCAGGAAACTTATGAACGCGGGGAGCAGTTTTCTCATATAAGACTCCTTAGTTTGAATTGTTCTGGTTTAATTGTAATCCTAAAAGTTCTTTTTGTCCATGATAAACGGCTAAAAAAATAGTAGGATCCGCCAAATCCTCCATAAAAGCCGTTTGCATTTTTCAAAAAAGAACCGTATGTTTCTGGTAAACGGAAACTCATGCGGAACAGGCGGACAAATGAAATCGTATCTTGCCGAAAAGATGTTTGCACAGCCGGACTTTCCACTGTCGATCACGTATGCCAGGCAACGGCAGGCGATGGTTCCACACTATCACGACTTCATCGAAATCGTGCTGGTCGCACAGGGGCATACCATCCACAATATTCACATGCAGGATGGACGTGAAGTTTCCTACGGCCTGATTCAGGGAGATCTGTTTTCCATCCTTCCGTATGAGGTGCACGGATACAGCGACAGCAAGAATCTTGTGATCTATAACGTTGCGTTCAATCCGGAACTGATCTCCGCGGAACTGCCGGAACTTTCCCGTCTGAGTTCGTGGGAGACCCTCTTCGATCCCCACCCGCGCAAGTTCCGGAACCGCATTCATCTTCTGCCGTTCCAGCGCTCCGGAGCCGAACAGTGCTTGAAAAAGGCGATCCTTGCACTTTCAATGCAGCATCCCGGTTACCGTTTGAATGCCAGAATACAACTGCTGGACTTCCTCCTCATCGCGGCCAATGTGGAAGCGGTCGAATGGAAGGCGGACGTCGATTCGATCAACACGCATTTCTTCGAATCCCTGGAAGAACTGGAGTCCAGTCCGGAAAAACCATTCCGTCTGGCGCGCCTCGCCCGGAATGCCGGCATGAGTGTTTCCGGCTATACGAAAAAATTCAGGGAGACCACCGGGCTCTCTCCATTGGATTACTGCATCAATCTCCGGATCGAACGGGCGCGGAAACTCCTGATCGGCACGGATATACCGATTTCCGAAATCGCTTTCCAGACAGGCTTCTGCGACAGCAATTACCTCATCAAATTGTTTCGTCGGCGCCACGGCATTACGCCTGCGCGATATCGGCGGCTGCTCACTTCTCCCTAGAGTCTGTTCAATGTATTGAATCAACGATCACAACAAATTGTCCCAGGGGCAGGGACCTCAAACGGGGAATAAAATTTCGCTGCTTTTTCAGGTTGTATTATATTGACAAAAAGAGTTGTATCATCTATAATGAAGTTGAAAGACTCCGCATTCCAACTTTTTTTCATGATTTTTTCAAAAAGGATTTGACAATATGTTTTTTCCGTTTATATTCTGGTTAATCGAGTAATTAAGGAGACCGCAATGCCCGTTACGATGAAAGACATCGCGAAAATGGCCGGGGTGTCCCGCCCGGTGGTCTGCGCCGTTCTGGGCGGACGTTCCACCTGCCATGTTTCGGATGTCAAGAGAAAACGCATTCTGGAGCTGGTCGAGGAGCTCGGATACCAGCCCAATGCCCAGGCCCGCGGGCTCCGGCTCGGAAAGACTTGCACCGTCGGAATTCTTCTTGCCAGCTTCCGGGACCGGATCATCGGGGACATCATGATCGAGCTTTACCGGGCTCTGCTGTCCAAAGGTTACACCAGCATCATTTCCATCTGGGAGAAGAAAGAGGAGATCGAACAGGCCTACCGCAACGTGGTCCGGAACAATGTGGACGGCATCATCACCTGCGACTATCATCCGGAATGGTTCCGCGAGCCGGTCCCGACGGTCATCTACGGACACCCCGAGCCGGGGATCGATTCCCTGTCCATCGACTATGAACCGGCTTTCAACGAAGCGGTCGATTATCTTCATTCGCTCGGGCATTCCCGGATCGGCTATATCGGTTCCCGGAACAAAAGATATGAGGCCTATGCGCTGGCGATGAAGCGTTACGGACGTCCGAACCGGAACTATTTCTTCGACGGAATGGGATTTCCGGAAAACGGGATCCTCGGGATGCAATACTTCCTTTCCCTGAAAGAGCGTCCGACCGCCTTGCTCTGCCACAACGATTCGGTGGCTCTTTCCGCCATGGCGGAGGCTCAGCGACACGGTCTGAAAATCGGTTCGGACATTTCCATCATCGGTGCGGACAATACGCTGGAATCGGCCTTCAGCTGTCCGTCGCTGACAACCATCGATACGTTCATCACCGGAAAAGCGGGAATGATGGTCGATATGCTGGTGGACCGGATAGAACATCCGGAAAAGAAAACTGTTTTGGCTGTCTTGAAGTCCAAGCTGGTCGTGAGGGAATCCTGCGGCCCTGTCCGAAAAGAAGAATGGAAGAATTGAATGGAGGACCGATCTTATGAATCCGGTTTATGACTGTCATATTCACATGATGCCCGGACAGTGCGACGCCCCGGAAACTTTTCTTGCGAAAATCACCGCGGCGGGCATGGCCGGCGGTTCGATTTTCAGTCTGCCTCCGAAAAACACGTTATTCTACAAAACGGGCACGACCGCGCCGGAATATCGGGAGCGGATCGTCAATGTTCTCGACTTCTGCAGGAAACTCCCGGACACGTTTCATCCGTTTTTCTGGCTCAATCCGACGGAACCGGACGCTTTGGAACAGATCCGGTATGCGAAGGAGCACGGCATTTGGGGATTCAAGGTTCTCTGTTCGGCCTATGCTCCCTCGGAAGGTCTGGCGGCCTATCGGGAATGTGCCCGCCTCGGACTGCCGGTCCATTTTCATTCCGGCATTCTTTACGATGGTGAAGTCTCGGGCGGGTTCAATCGGCCGCTTGAATTCGAATGTCTTCTGGAAGTTTCCGGACTTCGTTTCGCGCTGGCCCACATCTCCTGGCCGTGGACCGATGAATGTCTGGCGCTGTTCGGCAAATTCCGTTCCGCGGCAGGCATGCGGCCGGGGGTGGCGCCGGAGATGTATATCGATACCTGTCCCGGCGCTCCGGAGTTCGACCGCGTCGATGCTTTTCGGAAAATGGGATTGCTTCCGTATGATGCGGGAAGCCGCTTGCTCTTCGGAATCGATTCCTCGGCGAACGATTATTCCACCGACCGGGCCAGGCGGATTTATGAGTTTGACAGGAACGCATTTGACAAGTTCCATGCGATGTATTCCGATCCTGTGCGGGTTCACGAGGAAGTCCCGTTTACCCGGTATGGTCTGGATGCGCTCGATTTCAACGGCATATTCGAAAATGCCGTATCGGTCAACTATCTGCGCTTTATCGGAAAAGAGGATGTACGGAAACAATGAAAAATATGGAAATCGCGATCTATGATAAAACCAAGAGGAGGTATCATATTATGAAAAAGGCATCAGGGTTCTTCCGGTTTACACTTGTGGAGCTTCTGGTTGTTATTGCGATCATCGCA
>CAYWZD010000074.1:0-12428 GCA_964462755.1 uncultured Victivallales bacterium
GCTCGCATTCATGAAAACGCGTTTTTTAATCAATGGAATGCACTGCACCGCCTGTGCATCAGCAGTGGAACGGGCTGTACAGAACCTTCCCGGAACTTCCGCCGTTTACGTCAACTTTGCAGCAAAAGTCCTGATGCTCGACCGGGACCCGGAAAAGCTCACGCCGGACCGGATTCTGCAAGCCGTCAAGGAAGCTGGATTCGAAGCGAGGGAAATCTCTGCGGCGGTCCATGAAACCCCTCCCGACCAGGAAGCGACGGCCCCATATTTCGTTCGTTTCCTGACCGCGCTGTTCTTCTCCCTTCTGCTGTTCATGGCGGCCATGCACCCGGAACATTCCGAGTATCTGCTGAAATGGTCTCCGGCGAAAATCGCCCTTCTCCAGCTTTTTCTGCTGCTGCCGGTTCTCGGCGCCGGATATACCTTCTACACGTCCGGGTTCAAAAGCCTCGCCAGATTTTCTCCGAATATGAATTCCCTCGTGGCGCTCTGCACCTCGGCGGCTGTCCTTTTCAGCCTTTACCGGATGTTCCGGGGCGAATACGCACATCTGTACTTTGATACGGCAGGCATGATTCTGTCGTTCATCATGCTGGGGAAATTTCTGGAAGCGCGTTCCCGGAAAAAGGCGTCCGGCGCGGTAAGGGAGCTCATGAAACTGACGCCCGAAACCGCCCGCAGGATGGAGAACGGGCAGGAAGTTCCGGTTACGGTTTCCGAGCTGAAAGTCGGGGATATTGTCCGGGTCCGTCCCGGGGAACGGATTCCTGCGGACGGCGTGGTTCTGGAAGGCGAATCCAGCGTCGACGAATCCATGCTGACCGGGGAGAGCATGCCCGTCGGCAAAGACAAGGATTCGCCGGTCACGGGCGGTTCGGTAAACGGAAACGGAGTCCTTCTCTGCAAGGTGGCCCGGACCGGCGCGGACACGACGATATCCCGGATCATCGCGATGGTTCAGGACGCACAAGGCTCCCGTCCGCCCGTGGCAAGACTGGCCGACCGGGTGTCCGGATACTTTGTCTGGGGCGTGATTCTGGTTGCGCTGACAACATTCTCTCTCTGGCTCTTCGCCGCAAAAGCATCCTTTTCGGATGCGCTGGAATTCTCTCTGTCCGTACTGGTGATCGCCTGCCCCTGCGCGCTGGGGTTGGCTACGCCGATCGCGCTGATCGTGGGAATCGGCCGCGGCGCAAGACTTGGTATTCTGATCAAAAACGGCACCGCCCTCGAAGCTGCGGGAAAACTGACCTGCATCGCATTCGACAAAACCGGAACCGTCACCGAAGGCCACCCTGTCATCCGTGAAATCCATTCCGGAGACGGCATATCCGATAATGACCTGCTGGCGCTTGCCGCCTCCGCTGAAAAGCACTCAAATCATCCTCTCGCCGAAGCAGTTGTGAAGGAGGCGGAAAAGCGTTCTCTTCCCATCCGGATGCCTCAGAAGACTCAGGAACAGCCGGGACTGGGGCTTTCCTGCGTCCTCGACGGAAAAGAAGTCCGGATCGGCAATGCCGAACTGATGAAAAAGAACGGAATTACGGTTCCGCCGGGGAAGGAAACCGATCCGGTCATCCATGTGGCGGAAGACGAAAAATATCTGGGTTCGATCGTCGTCACGGACCCGCTGAAAACGACTTCGGTCGAAGCGATCGGACATCTTCAGGGGCTGGGAATCAAATGCGTGATCCTTACCGGCGACCATCCGGAATCCGCGGAACGGATTGCAAAGGAGTTGAAAATCGATCATTTTCAGGCACAGCTTCTGCCGGGCGGGAAAGCCGAGGCAATCCGCTTTCTCCAGAGCCACGGGGAACGGGTCGGAATGGTCGGAGACGGAATCAACGACGCCCCGGCGCTGACCCAGGCAGATGTGGGCTTCTCGATCTCCTCCGGCACGGATATCGCCATGGAATCGGCCGGAATCGTTCTGATGCGGAACGATCTGCGGGAAGCTCCGTCGGCGATTGCGCTGAGCCGGGCGACCATGCGGATCATCCGGGAAAATCTCTTCTGGGCATTCATCTACAACCTGATCTGCATTCCTCTTGCGGCGGGAGTGTTTTATCCGCTGCTCGGCTGGAAACTCAGTCCTGTCGCCGGAGCGATGGCAATGGCTCTCAGTTCAGTTTCCGTGGTGACGAACGCGCTTCGTCTGTTCCGGTTCCAACCGGTGGAAAATATGGATATTCCCCTTAAGTGAGGCCTGCCGCATAAGCCTGTCCGACAGGCACGCAGGACTCGTCGCACGAAGTTTTCCCGTGAAGATAGACGGTGAAGTCTTTTGCCGACAATTTTTCCCGGGCTCTCTCCAGAAGAATGGGGTCCTGGAAAATCGATCCGGAAAGAACCACATCGCGGATTCCCGTCAGGGTTTCGGCATACAGCGCCATGGCAAGGATGCTTTCGCCAAGAGCGGAATAAAAGGCGTCGGCATACAGACTTTTCTCCATTTCGGTAAAATCCACGACCTCGCCAAGCTGCTGGAAAGTCCGGCTCCAGTCGATCAGACGGAAGCGGTTTTCGTCATTGCATGCGAAGGAGAAACGGGCCGCGATGTCATCCGGCACCGGAATGGACGGATCGCGGCGGGAGGCATATTTGCGCAGAATCAGAAGACAGCGTTCCGGATAAGTGCAGAAGTCCGGAGCAATCCCGATTCCGGCGCAGACCGTATTGATCAGGCGCATGGCGGAATGGGAAAGCTGAAGTCCGCGGGAGGTCTCCTGTTTCTTCCAGAGCTGATATTCGCTCGCATCCACGCGAAGACGGTTCAGGAGGGCCCCGGAAGGTTCGATCCCCGCATCCGAGAGACGTTCCAGAAACACACGGGCGGGACGGGTGTTGTCCGCACTCACCGGCTGGAAAGCGGCCAGACGGCTGAACCCGTCCAGGCGGGCGTCCAGACATTCGGACCCCCATTCGCTGCCGTCGGGTCCGCCGGAACCGTTGTTGAAGACGATTGCGAGGGAACGGTTCAACCCGTGCTCCGCCATGCACGCCAATGCGTGGGCATGGTGATTCTGGATGGTCACAAGGGGAAGCGTATGAAGGTCGGCGAACGCGGCGCAGGCGCGGGCGCTGAAACTGTCGCGGTCCATGTCGCACGCCATGATGTCCGGGACCTTGTCCACCAGATAGGTGAAACGTTCGAACATATCCAGCAGGATTTCCGTGCCGCCTTCGTTTTCAATGGAACCGAGCGCCTGGGAAGGAATGATCTCCTTGCCGATGCCGATGGCGACCGCCGCCTGGGCGTCGCAGCCGAACGCCCCCACGTTTTTGGAGAAGGTGCCGCCGAATTCGATTCCGAGCGGAATATATCCGCGGGAACGGCGAATGTGAATCGTCCTTCCGCCTTTCGCAATGCAGATGGAAGGCGGACAGGGATGCGAGGTTTTCAGATCGTGACAGAGGAATTTATCCGTATAGGCCATCAGACGGTTGAAAATCTCGTCGATGTCGAGACACTCCGCCTTGCCGGGCCGGTTGTCTCCGCAGGTGACCAGCAGATCGAAAGGCTGAACGCTTTCACCGCCGCCCATGTGCTCGATGATCAGTTTTTCCGGAAGAGACGGAGGCAGACCGATCGCGAAGGTGTCCGTATCGGGAGAGATGACGGAGGACAACATTGTTTCCGCATTTTTACGGCGTTCAAGAATCAGGACCGGCGCCACGGGAGACTTCAGAAGGGCTTCCTCCTCCGGGGAGCATTCGCAATATTTTTTGATGACGTCCATATCGCGCGCCATCAGACAGAGCGGACGGTCCGGCAATTTGCGTTTCCGCCGGAGCCGGAGAATCGTCTCCTCATTGAAGGCGTCCGCGAAAAGCTGGAACCCTCCATACAGGGATTGAAGCGCGACGATTTCCCCGTTCCGGATGGCCTTGCGCGACTCGCACAGGGGATTGGCGTCCGTCACAAGGTCGCCGTAGGTGTCCAGAAGGAAAAACTGGGGACCGCAGCGGGGACAGGAAAGGATCTCCGATCCGCAGTGGTGGGGATCGTTTTTGTTTTCTTTGTCGAAACGGCAGTCGGCGCACATCGGGAACGCGGTGAAGGAAGTATTCTTGCGGATGAACGGACTGCGGAGCGCATACGAATAGCTTGGACCGCAGGCATAACAGCTCGAGAACGCATAACAGAAACGGCGCGAGGCCGGGTCCATGACCTCTTCGACACAAGCCATACAAGGCGCCCGGTCCGGGTTGATCAGAGGAATCTCGTTTTCGTCCCCGATGATCCGGAAAGAGGGACTCCCCTGCTGATCGGGAATGCCGACATCCCTTTTGATCATCCCCACGGAATGAAGGCGGAAGGACCCGGGCACTTTTGCCGGAAGGCTCCGGATGAAGGCGCTGATGTTCTCATCGGTTCCCTGAAGGCAGAGAAAGACACCGTCCACCGAATTGGCGATCCAGCCTGTCAGGTTCGCCTCCGCCGCGATTTTCCAGAAGAACGGGCGGAAACCTCCCACGTGGATGGAGCCTTGCAACTCGAATGTAACACTGCTTTTCATCTGGAGGTGCCGTATTTCCCTTGATAAATGCTCATAACACCCTCGAAAGGATGCCGGGGCCGTTCACAACACACGAAGCGGCAGGCAAAAGAGAAGACGCTCTTTCCAAAAGACGCATCTTCTCCCGCGGAATTCTTCCGCAGAGCATTCCCGCATAACAAAAAACGGCCATGCCGCCACGGGCAAAACCGCTGTTTTTCTTCTCCGGAACACACATTTCTTTCCCGCCGGACAGAACACACGCCACAGGATGTCCGCAGGAAATATTTTTTGTAAATCTCTCACAAAACGGAAGAATTCGCAGACCGTTCCGAAAAGACACACCGTCCGCACTCTCGATATGGAATATTCTCCGAACATTTCCTTTTCCAGAAATTCCAATCTGAAGCCCGACGCATCCAGAAGTTCTTTCCATTTCCGAAATTCCTCTTGGTTTGTCCCCCCCTTAGACACCCGAAACCCAGCGTCGCCTTATGCTCCCGCGATCTTTTCTCAAAATTGTTTCCGGTAACTTACAGCATTTTCAGTACTTTTCCAGCGTTTTTTTTTCGTAGTTACTTGATTTTTTTAATTCTTGATCCATTTTTAACCCGACGAAAGGATTTTATACATGAATTTGTCCGGAAAAAAAGTAGCCGTCACAGGAGGCGCACGACGGGTCGGAAATGCTCTTGTCCGGGCCTTCGCCGCAAAAGGGGCCCGTATTGCACTGCATTTCAATCATTCCGAAAAAGAGGCGGCCGCTCTGCTGGAGGAACTCGGCGGCACACGGGCCGGACACTTTCTCTTTCAATGCGACCTCGCTGATCCCGTCACGCTCCGGGAAACCGCGACGGAATTTCTGAAGGACGCCTCCGTCCTCATCAACAATGCCTCCGTTTTCATCCGCCGGAAAATCGAAGAAGAGAACTTCAAAGAATCGGCAGAACAGTTCGCCGTCAATTTCGCCGCCCCGGTCGAACTGATGAGGCTTTTCGCCGGATGCTGCGGCGAAAACCCTGTCATTATCAACATGTTGGACCAGGGCATCTGCCGTCCGGATTCGGCTTCATTCAGCTATGCGCTCTCCAAAAAGGCACTGGCGGAAGCCACCCGTGCGGCGGCGCTTCAGCTGGCGCCCCGCATCCGCGTCAACGGGATTGCGCCGGGTCCGGTCCTTCCGCCGCCAGAACTGCCTCATTCCACCATGGAAAAAACTCTCCGGAGTGTTCCTCTTGGCAAGCCGGTTTCGCTGGATGATCTCTGCGCGGGAGCCGTTTTTCTGGCGGAAAATGAATCCATGACAGGCACCATCCTCTATATCGACGGTGGACAGAGTCTCCTTATGACGTCGGCTTCCTGAACAGCCTGCCGGAGAAGCGTGCATTCCGTCTCGTATTGAAACAAAGCCCGAGTATAGTATATCCCCATTGCCCCGGACAGCGGATGGAAGAATACAAAATGAAGCTCCGATTCTGAAAGATCATCCGGAAACAGAAACCATATGTCATTCATCACGAACAATTAGCACAAGAAAAACGAAACGTTTCTCCGTTCAAAAAAGAATGGCGGTGCCAACAGACGGATCATCCCCCGGGAAAATGCTTTTACGGCCAAAAGCGATTGGGATGAGAAAAAAAACTGTCTGAAAAAGACATCCGCTTTTGTCGGAAGCGATGAAAACAGATGAGGCCCCGCCCCCTTTCGAAAAGGCGACAGGGCAAACCTCCGTCTAATCATTTTGGAACGATGTCTTCATGAAAAACTGATTCCCATGCGGAACGCGGCATTTGCATTTTATTTCAAGGGATGTATATTACTCATGCTGTAAGTAATTTCTCCCATGAACGTTAAAACGTTGTATTTCCCTTGAGGTATTTCACTATGAACAGATACAAATGTTATTCGGCTGGAATCGCATGTCTCTTCTCCATCATGGCTGTGTTCACCGGAGGTTGTGCGACCCAGGACAAGGAAACAGCGGTCAAACAGACCCCCGGAGTTTCCGCCCTCGCCGAAGAACAGGCGCTTGGCGATAAAATGATCAAGGCGCTCCGCGATAACGATTCTGCCTCGTTTCTTTCGCTTCTCCACAAGGACACCCGCGTCCGCTTCGGTAAAAAAGAGTTTGAAGACAACCGGGCGGAGATGAAGAAACTCTTCGGGGAAATTGTCTCCGTGCAATACCTGACGGCATTGGAAATGCCAACGCTTCATCCGATGATCTGGAAAATCCGTTTCTGCCGGAAGGCTCAGCAAAAAGATGCGGCTCCAATCTATCAGGAGACGCTATTCCAGGTCGTTTTCGGCCGTCTGGACGGGAAAGCTTATGTTCTGAGCTTTGGATTCCTTTGATTTTTCCGGAACTTTTTTGAAACAAATGTGCGTTTTCTGAAAGAGGGAAGATGGGGAATTTCCTTTTTCACTCAAGATGAAATATTTGTAAAACAATCCATCCGTACAAAAAATATTGTTTGCAGTTCACAACAGATATTTCTACGGGGCGATAGTGGATTGCAAACAAAAAAATCGTCTGATTTTTGTACTGACAAGCTTGACAAAACCCCATTTAAAATGTATAATTGCTGACTTGTTGTTTTTATAATATTCCTGTTACAGGATAGTGCGGGGAGTCTCTCATTGATATGATACATTTTGTTAAACAATATTCGGTTCTATTCATCTATCCGCTGATGGCGCTGGCGCTTTCCGTTGTTTTCACATGGTGCGCCATCCGGATACTTCCCCGTTTCGGATATATCCGTATCCCCGGAGGGCGTCATATTCACAAAACCCTTGTTCCGCGAGGGGGAGGAATCGCGGTCATCCTGTCCTTTTTCATTGCACTGGCGATGTATGCACTGGACTGCCGGAGTTCCGAAAATATTCAGATGTTTTTCTGGAAACTCTTTATCCCCGCGGTAATTCTGACCGCGCTGGGCATGTGCGACGATCGGTATGAACTCCGTTCCTGGACAAAACTTCTCGTCCAGATTCTGGTCGCCATGATCATCTTCAAGCTGGAGGGCTGTGAATATACGATCTGCGGCTGGAAAATGCCGATCTATTATTCGCTTCCCGTCACGATCGTATGGATCATCATTGTCGTCAACGCGTTCAACCTGATTGACGGACTGGATGGTCTGGCCGCCGGGCTGGCCGTCATCTCCGCCAGCTGCATGACCATCTGGTTCCTTCTGATCGGCAACCATCTGAAGGAAGCCGTGACCTTCCTGATCCTTGCGGGAAGTGCCTTGGGATTCCTGCGTTATAACTTTCATCCAGCGAAAATTTTCCTGGGAGATACGGGAAGCATGTTCCTCGGATTTGTTTTCGCGGTGCTTTCCCTTTCCACCGTGGACCGCGCCGTAACGATGACCTCCCTTCTCCTTCCTCTGCTCGCCATCGGGGTTCCGCTGTTCGACGTCATTCTGGCCGTCTGGCGCAGAAGCGCGCGCAAGCTCAGCAATCCGGAGGCGGGCGGAATCATGGAAGGCGATCAGGATCACCTGCATCACCGTCTTCTGCGCCAGACCAACAAACAGACAACCACCGCCATCTACCTTTACCTGGTCGCCTGTGCTTTCGCAGGAGTCGCCCTGTTTGTCATTCTGATCTTCCGTTCAGAACCCCTGCTCGCCTATCTGGTCCTGATTCTGGCGGTCATCAGCGGCGTCCGGCATCTGGCCGGTGTGGAAATCTTCGACTCGGCATGCCTCATCCAGAAAGGGCTGGAAAAACCGAGGCGCGGACTGCTGGTCAACGTGGCCCACCCCTTCATCGACTTTGCCGTCATCAACTTGTCATTTCTTATCGTGATGACCCTTCTGATGCCGGACCAGATTAATTTGCGCATTCTGGGAATCGTCATCGTGCCAGTGGCGCTTCTGCTGTGGGTTTCGGGAATTTATAAAGTCTACTGGCTCAGAGCCGGCATCGACGACTATTATTATCTTGCCACGGTGATTGTCTCAGGCTCCCTGCTCTCCTCTGTCTGCCTCTACTCCGCGGCGTGCGCCGACATGATCCGTCTCGATGTCCTGGACTACCGGATTTTCCTTGCGGCGGTTTTGCTTTTCATCCTCCTCAACCTGACATTGATCTGTTCGGAACGCTTCCTGCTGCACTATGCGGAAAGTTTCTGGTTCCGGAAATTGTCAAATGCCTGCGGCAGCGTCCGCCCGGACAAACTGGTGATCTACGGCGGCGGGATGAACTGCCGTCTTTATGTCAATTATCTCTATAGCGTCAACAGCACATGGTCCAAGGGAGAAGTCATTGGAATTCTGGACGACGACCTTGCCCTGCATCGGAAGCGGATCTTCGGATTCGAAGTTCTCGGTGGAATCGATGACGTGAAGGAAATATACGACAGGACCCCGTTTGATAAACTGGTGGTCACAACGAATTCCATCCGCGCCAGAGAGTTGAGGGCCATGACGGAATTTTCCCAAAAAAACAATATCCGTCTAACGATGTTCCGGGCGGATGAAACGCCTCTGGAGACTTATGTCCCTCTGCCGGATGACTTCAGGGAAGAGGAAGCCAAATAATGAAAGATTTGCATTGCCACCTGCCGTTTGGCATCAGCGACGGGCCTCAGGAAATCGCGGAAAGTATTGAAATGCTGCGCATCGCGCAGGACAATGGAATCACCTACATCAATGCGGTGACTCATTTTGCACCGGGACTCAACGACTCCTTGATGAAATCCGTCGATGCCCTCCGGGAAGAGGCCGACCGGCACGGCATTTCACTCCATGCCGGTTTTGAATACTCGTTCATGGACATCCTCGAATCTCAGGAACCGTTTCTCTCCATCGGAGAAAAAAGCAACTTCATCCTGGTGGATTTCCTCACCGGATTCATCCCATCCTTCGCGCCCATGCGTTTTTATGAGTTGATGAGCAAAGGCACCCGTATTATTCTGGTCCACCCGGAAATTCTTTTCACCCGCCATACCCTTCCCATGCTGACAAAACTGGAGGACATGAATGTCGTTTTCATGCTGAATGCCGCCAGTTTTCTTCCGGAAGCCCAACACCACATACGGAGAATGGCTCATTGCCTCCTCCGTTCCGGTATCGCAAAACTGGTGGCTTCCGATGCACATTCAGCAGCGGGGTCCCGGCGGTTTGTCCTTCAGGAAGCCAGAAATATCATTTCCACCCAATACGGCGAGGAAAACGCGCGGATTCTGTTCGACGTCAATCCGGACCGGATTCTGGAAAATCTTCATCCCTATGATCTGACGGTTCCGCCGGAACCGTTCTGGAGCAAATGGCTGCCATTCTGATTCCGGCCGTTTTGGGCTTTCCCGGAGCATGAACCAAAGACAAACGTCTCACAGTTCCTTGAGGACCGCCTCAAGAAAGAGTGCTTTCCGTCTCATCGATTCCGGCTCGAAGAAACGTTCGAAGGCTTCCCCGTGCCATCCCTGCCGTTCGTCTTTCTCCACCCAGGGCAGAGCGGTTCCGACCGTCTCCAACTCTGACAGCACAATGTGTTTCAGCTCGGTCCTTCTGGAATCGTTCCATTCGCGGCGGAGCCGGTAAGCCCGGTAGATGTTTTCCGAGCTCTGCCAGATGCACCCGCAGATCACGGCATTTCCGAGTTCATATTTTTCATCGCATCCCTCCAACCCTTCCGCAAGAAAATCGACGCCCCGACGCCACAGCACAGCCATTTTGCCGAGATGTCCGATCAGTTCATCGAGCGTGAATTCATGAGGCTGCATCGTGACGCTCCCGCTCAGGTCATCCCCACGGTCCGCCAAGGGAAGATAGGAACAGCCGAACGGGGTTCCCCGCAGTTTTTCAGCCCGGAAGATTTCCGTATAGGAAAGAGCGCAGGTATGCACGCCGCGGTATAGGAACGGAATCGCATACGGAAAATATTTCGCCGCATGCTCGAAATTGTCCCAGGCTTTCGCAACCAGCCAGCCGTCGCATCCGGGGAGATAGTGTTCGGCGAATGCCCGGATCGCCTCTTCCTTGCCGCCCGGACGGTCCGGACGGAGAAAATAATTGAACCCATACGTGTTCGCGCTGAAGAAATTGCCGCAGTTCCAGCATCCCATGAAACCGACGTCCGGATGCTTCCGGTGCCAGTCGGCCTTGGCGTAAATGCTGTTCATCATGGGGAGGCTGACCACATTCGCGAGCTCATGCGTAGCGCCCAGCTGGAGCTTCGTCATTTTCCGCATTCCGAGTTTTTCCGCTTCCGCCAGCGTACCGGCGCAGACCTCGGACGGACCGCCGTAAATCAGCGAATACTCGTTGACGGGATGATTCGGGCGTTCCGCCAGATCCAGTGTCCCGCCCCGTTCGCAGCAGGCCATTACGACAATGTCGCGTGGAAGAAGCTCGAGCAGAGGGCGGCAAGGCGTCGCCAGCCATGTGGTCCACGACCAGTTCCAGGCGATAATCTCCATGGAGGCGGAATGCTCGCGGATACCGTCGCGCACAAGATTGACCAGTTCCGCGGCAACTTCATACGGCTGCCTTTCCCGGCAGCGCGGACATTCGATCAGAGGAGACCATTCGAGCGGATTGACTTTCGTCCGATGGCTGTAGCAATGTCCGGGGTATTCACTTCCCGTAATGAGGATCACGCCGCCGAGACCGGGCAGTTTTTCCGCAATCTGCGAGGCAGTGTCGCGCACCCATTGCTTGACCTTCGGAACCGATGTGCAGAGACAATACATCTCAATCTCCTGATTGAGATTCTCCTTCAGGACCTGTTCCGTCGCCATTTCATGCTGTCCGATGCAGTCGGCATGATTCTCCCAGAACTTCCGGTTTCCGGCCGCCACGCTCCGGACCGGCTGAAAATACAGAAACACCTTCAATCCGAAGCGTTCCGCCCGTTCGATCAGACAGCTCATGTTTTCCATGTGCTTGTCCGCATTCTTTCCGAATTCGGGGAACCGGTCCGACCGGGCAATGTTCGCGGGAACCGCATGAACCCAGAAGGCGTTGAAGCCGTTCTCCGCGATTTTTTTCAGTTCAGAGTCCGTATACGTGTGAAGCGCGGTGATCGTTTCATCCGTGGAATCGTCCGGGCAAAGGGAGTTCAACCCACCGAAACGGGCATAAGGCGAGCGCCAGATGCGGTATTGCATTATTTCTGTTTCCTTCTTTTTGAGATGCAAGTCCTGCAACATTAAAACTATCAAATGATGCAACGTGAAACAAACTTACCAGTTGTTCGAATCGGAATTGATGTCCGGATCGCCGTTGTTGGGCCACCAGCGGACATGGTCATACATGTAAATCCGTGTATTCACACCATATTTCGAACGGTGAATATAACCCGCACTGCCGTCGACAAAGGAAAAATTATCGCCTCCGGCATGCATCAGATAATAGTTTCCGTAGTCATAGGCGACCGAACAGCGGGTGAAGCAAAGCACACTCGGGAAACGAACCGTCCCCGGTTTGAAGAAGGTAACGGTCGCACTGGCGACAGTCGTACAGTTGGCCACTTTGTTGAACCCCCAGGCGGTCCCGTGCTGGGCCGCCTTGGAGGAGCACACTTTACTGTAAGTGAAAAAAGTCGTGGCGCCGTTCGGATTCGCACTCATTCCAAGTTTTTTCCGGCGGATAAGGGCTTCGTCGCAGACATAAGGCTTGTTTGAGACAGTCGGGTTGTTTTTCAGAATCCCTGTCGAATAGTAGAGATAAGGATGAGAAGCCGTATAATCCTTGCTTCCGAGCCAGCCGTCGCCGGGAACCCATTCCCGGTAAGAATCCGCGTAGGAAATGTGCGCCACATAGAGCTGTTTGAGCTTGCTGGTGCAGGAAATCGCCCTCGCCTTCTCCCTCGCCTTGTTCAGTGCCGGCAGCAGCATTCCCGCCAGAATGGCGATAATCGCAATCACAACGAGGAGTTCTATTAATGTAAAAATCCGTCTGTCATGCCTCA
>CAYWZD010000075.1:0-10058 GCA_964462755.1 uncultured Victivallales bacterium
TTCTCAAGGCCGTCCGCGGGAACATACAGATGGGAGAGGATCACCTGAATCGCCCAGCAATGTCCCCAGAAGTAGGAACGGGAGGTCAGCTCGACCGGTTTCGGGAAACGGTACCAATGATATTTTTCGTCCTGCGGCACACTTTTGAGAATCAGTGAACCATTCTCCACGACAAAACGGTTTGCCCCCACAGTAATGGTGTCGGTCGCCTTGATCATCGCGTTCACACCGTGGTGCGACGGGTCCTTGTGCGCAGACTTCAGAGCCTTGCCCGTGATGGACTCCTGATCATCCACAACCGAAGAGTTCAAATGAGGGAAGGAACGGAAACTCGGGTATCCCACCAGTCGAATATCCTGCGGCGGAAGGTTTTTGAATTTCTCCGGACACGGAATCCGGGTGGTCAGCACACGAAGACGGTCCTCCCTTTCCTTCATTGGACGCGCCGTATTTCCGGGTTCATAACGACGGATGTATTCCTGGCTCCAGTCCTTCAGCTCGGACAGGAGAACCTCTTCCCGGATTCCCGCCTTTTTGAAAAGCCCCTGATAGTCGGCGGCATTCGTGAGGAGGAGATACAGCAGGGGAAGCATTTCCTTGTGAAGGCGCTTCCGGTAAAGGCTGTCCGGCGGCGTCAGTTTTTCCGCTTCCTTGAGCCGGACATAGGAATCGACCAGAAATCCCGGCGTAACGTGCGGCCATCTTGCGACGCGGTTGGTCAGCTGGGGTTCCGGATATGCCTTCACGCCCTCGCGGATCGCCTTCAGGTATTGTTTCAAGGCGGGGGCGGCGCCGCCGTAGTAGCCGTCCATGAAGGTATTGACGAGTTTTTCCACATCCTGTTCCGGATCAAGAAGCAAATGCGAAAGGACAAAGAAGTTCAATTCGTAGAAGTTCTGCGGGATGGCGCTGTCGATCCCGCTTTCGAAAAACAGCCCAACGACTCCGTTATCCCGGAAAGTCCTCACATTGTCCTGAAGCGAGTCCAGCACGGTTTCGATCCGGGGCGGCGTAAAATACACTCCGCCGAGATTGGAATAGTCCCAAACCACCAGCTTCACGTTCTTCGCCCAGCCCTCCAGCAGCTTGAGCATCTCCCTGTTCTGTTCCGACTTCAGGGAACGGTAGCCGTCGCTGTTCGAAAACGAATCGCAATACTGCATTATGACATTCTTCGCGGGCATTGTTCTGCGCGGCGGTTCATACGCTCCGGAATAGGCCGCAAACGTGCGGATGATGATTCCCGGATATTCCTTTTCAATTTCCTTTGCGACGGAATTGATGTAACGGAGCAGCAGCCCGGTTTCACCGCCCTCCTCCTTCGCGATCGCCTGACACGCCGGGCACTGGCAGACATGCGGAAAATTGTCCAGCGCGGAAATGTCGTAAACGACGGGCCAGTCTTCCGGGCTCCCTTTTTCGCGGTCCGCTTTAATGTATTTGCGGAGTGATTCGAGCGTGATTTTCTTCACATCGGGGTTTGAAAGACACAAGCCGCCCTGCACCGCCATGCCTTTCCAGAGTTCCTTCGGACAGACACGCTTTCCGTTTTTGTCCATGGCGAAGTATTCCGGATGGCTTTTGTAAAGGCTCACATCCACGTAATATCCGAAGGTATGATAGTTCATCATCCGGTCCGAAAGATTGAAAAGGACGCCGCGGTAGATCGCATTCGGAACATTGTTGGACATCCCGTGTCCGCCGTTAAGACGGTTCCGCAGACGGTTCATCCAGTAATCCTTGTAATATTTCTCCGGAACCGAAGTGGCTTTGAAAAGCCACGGAAACCCGTCATAGATATTCCGGCCGTCGATCACCGGCTTTTTCTGTTCATCGATTCCAGTCAGGTTCAAGTCCGGCTTGTGCGGAACAAGTTCCTGATCCATGGCGAGACTCCAGCACCCCGCTTTTTCCAACAGCGCCCATACCGCGAAGAAAGTTCCCACCGGATGTCCGCCAGAAAGGATCAGATTTTTGCCGACAGTGCGGATGATCCATTCTTCGCGGTCCAGTTTCGGAAAATTCACGCCGTTTGCGGCGGCAAAATCCGTTTTTCCGAGGTAAATCGCGGATTGCTTTCCCGCCTGTGATTCGGGAACAACCTGAAACGAGGCTCCGCTCATCTTTTCCAGATGGCTTTTCAGTTCTTCGAGAGCCAGTTTTTCCAACCGGTTCAAATCCTTCGGAACAGCGATCACGCATTGGGCCTTTCCGTTCTTCGTAAACTCGAACGCGGAAAGGGCGGAGGCTATGAAAAGTATGCAAAAGAGCGACAGAATCGATTTCATCGGGAATCTCCTGAATAGGTTGCGGGACAGCTCAGAAATTGGTTGCGTTGTATAAATAGTTGGTCGTGAAGTTCGGAATCTTGTAGGGATCGAAATTCTCTGCGTGCCCGTCCCAGAAAAGCCAGTTCGAGGAAGTCTTGTGGGACTGGTTCGGATCATAGGGGCCCTGATAGTAGAACCCGGTCAGGTTGGCCGGAGTATACAGCCACTGAAGTTCATGGATATCTGCGCGGACACTGGTTCCCGTGCCCGGATCGTAGTCGAAAACGGTCGTGATCTTCGATGGAGACTTCTTGACGAGGTTGTTCCGGATATCGCTGAGCAAAGGTCCATAGGTGTTGATGGTGGAAGTCGATGTGCGTCCCGGGTCCCAGCCGGTTCCGCGCCAGCGGGCCAGCGTGTTTTTGTTGAATCCGTAGGAAAGTTTCGGAAGTCCGCTTGCCTGTTTCATGTTGTCGGCGGGACACACCAGCATTTTCATCCGGCTTTCCGTGCTTTCCACATACCACGCGGTGCTTTCATTGGCACGTTTGCCGTAGAGAAGCAGATACCAGGCATTCGCGAAATGGACACTGAGACTTCCACCCACGCCCGGCGCAAGACCAATCGGATAATATCCATAGTCGCTCTCATACACCGCCATGGAGAGTCCGAACTGTTTTTCATTGGAAGCACAGGATATCCGCTGGGCAGTCTGTTTGGCTCTGTTCAATGCAGGAAGCAGCATCCCGGCCAGAATCGCAATGATCGCAATTACAACAAGAAGTTCTATCAACGTGAATTTTCGACAGATGATTTTTATCATACAGTCCTCTTTCTTTTGAATTTTCAGCAGTTCTTCCGACAGGGACATTTTCCCGTTCCTCACGCATTGTTTTTCCGGAGAAGGCACCCGCGTCCGGGAACCCGCTCTGTTAATCATTATAAATGCTTTTTCTGAATTTGCAATACCATAACACTGTGAATAAACGGACATAGATTTCACAAAACGGACATCATGTAAAACAAATGCGGCATTTCACGCGGGGAGGATTCTACTTCCCGGACGGACGATGGAGTTCGCGGTATTCGCTGGGGGAACAGTGGCAATGCTGCCTGAAAAACACGGAAAAATAAGCGGAACTTTTGAAATGAAGCGACTTTGCAATCTCGCTGACAGGAATATCCGTGTCGGACAGAAGATTCTGGGCGTTCTTCAATTTCAGTTGAAGATAGTAGTGCATCAGGCTCTGTCCGGTCTCTTTTTTAAAGATCCGGTTCAGGTGACGTCCGCTGAGCTTGAAAGATTCCTCGAAGTCTTTCAGGGAAGTTTTCATGTTCATTCTGGTCACCACGGAGAGTTTGATGTCAGCGATCCGGCTGCGCCTCGAAACCGCCTCCGGAGAAGAATCCGCGGGGGCCGCCATCTCCATCAGAGAGGAAAAATTCTGCTGAAAGAAAAGAGTGAGAAATGACTGGATCAGGGAGGCGATGGCTTCCTTGCTGAGGACAGCGTGATGTTCGATTTGAAACCGGATCTCGTTGAAAAGAACTTCCAGATTCGGCGTCAGGCGGAAAACACATTTCTTTTTCAGGACATATTCCTGAAGCAGAGGAATCAGATGCTGTCCGGCCTCATCGCTTCCATTGATCATCAGGACCATGGAAAACGGATGGACATAATCCGCTCCCGCATTAGTCCGATGATGAAGGATCGCGGGCGGAAGGAAGAAAATGTTCCGGTTGTCCCGGGAACAGACGACTTTCAGTTCGTCGTAGAAAGCGGTGAACATTCCCTCGCGGCAGAAAGAAAATTCATAGTTCGGGTGCTGGTGTTCTGGAATCACCATCCCGTTCGGAACCAGCGTCTGATGAAAGCTGGACACTTCGATGAGAAGTTTCCCCAGACGGATCGGCGGCAGAGTTTTGACCGCCTCGCTGCTTCGGAGGTTGAATTCCTCGACCTCGGCCATGGCTTTTTCCAGTTCGGCGGCGGAAATTTTCATCCGGCATTACTCCTGTTTGCGGAACAATGGACACAGAAGCGGGCGGAAAGTCGAACAGGTGCTGGTCCGGACAAGCGGTGTCAGCGGATCGTTGAAATCGATCCGGTAAACATCGCGGAACGTGGTGTCGCAGCAGAAGGCATGAATTTCAAGGACATCTTCCGACACCCATGCGGCGGAAGCGGCAACGGGATGCGAAAAAATGTCGCTCAGCCGGAAAGTGTTCATGCAATGGAAACCGAACCCCGCCCGAAGCTGTTCTGTTTTCAGCGGAGTCACGTTGAAAAAAGTCAGCGCACATTCCTTTTCACCGAATTCGACGGAACAGGCGGTAATCCCGGCCGCATTGGATTCAAATTCAAAACGCGCGGAAGAACAGCGTTTTACCGGACAGGCGCTCCGGGCAGGAGGAATCGCGAGGGATGCGAGAAAACTCTCCAGCGCACGATGCTTTCTGGAATCTTCCGGCAAGGGGGCGTCCTGAAGGGCCGGAAGAAGAGAATCCCAGAAAATATCCAGAATCCGGCCCATGTCCGCCAGACATGAATTCACGGCGATGGCGACATCCTCCTGAGGCAGGACAATCAGATATTGCCCGCTCGCGCCGTCGCCTCTGTATCCGTGACGGCTGACCCAGAACTGATAACCGTAACCGCATTTCCAGTCCGGGAGCTGATTCATGGAATTGTCCGACTGTTTACGGGTTGCTTCCGCCAGATAATCTTCGGGAACCAGTGCTTTTCCGTTCACTTTTCCATGATCCAGAAGAAGCTGGGCAAACTTGGCAATATCTTCCGTCTTGAGAAAGAGGCCGTGCCCGCCGCAGTTGATCCCCTTCGGGCAGGTCTCCCAGATGCCGGGAACAATTCCAAGGGGTTCGAAAAGACGCGGCATCAGATACTCCCTTACATTCTGTCCCGTGCGTTTGAAGATGGCGGCCGCCAGCATATAAGTCGCGCCGGAATTGTAGGCGAAAAATTCGCCCGGTTTCCGCGGGAGCCAGGATGCGAGAAACCCATGCGCCCAGTCGCCTTTCGGATCGTTGACCATGAAGTCCTTGGCACAGGCATCGTGTCCAGAGGTCATGGTCAGAAGATGACGGAGTGTGACTTCCTTCATTTTCGGGTCCGTGACAGCTTCCTCGTGTTCCGGGAAAAAGGAAATCAGACGGTCGTCCAACGAAAGCAGTTTTTCCCCTTGCGCGATCCCGATTGCAACCGACACTAAACTTTTGCTGAGAGAAAACAGACCGTGCGGAACATCCTGACAGTAAGGTTTCCACCAGCCTTCCATGCAGACCTTCCCGTGACGGAGAAGCACGATTCCGTTCAAGGTGTCCAGTTCATTCAGTTTCCGGAGCATGGAAAGCAGGGCCCCGGAAGAAATTCCAACGGATTCAGGCGCGGCACGCGGTAAATTCATCATCTCAGAAATCTCCCCCCGATTATGAATGTGATATACAACGGTGTAAACGTTGATTTACAATATCCCCGGACTGGAAAAAATCAAGAGTCAGAAAAGCATTTTTCACCCGCTACAGCCCCATTATGAAGTCCATGACATGTGAAAAGTCCGTCGAACGAGAGGACGCAGACGCAACTGAGCCGAACGTGTGTTTTCGCAGACGATCCGCAGGATGCCAGGCCCCTTCAGAAAACCGGCGAGTCCGATCTCCCACGGCAGAAATCGCCCGAACGCATGATCGCTGAGCGGTTCGCCGTTCAGAAAAGCCTGCCCGAAAGTCCCGTCAAAGGTGATCTCGACGATCAGGTTTTCCAGTCCTTCCAGAAGAGAAGGCGCGACTGGCGCGGACATTACCAGATGATTTCCTTCACGCTCCTGCGTAAAATGCAAGTCAGGAACCGGAAATTCCAGATTCCCTGAAATGCTCAAGACGCCGCGTTCGGAGTCATAAACCTGTTTCTCGGCTTCGGCAAGATGCCCGTTGCGGGGCGTCAGTATCTCCATATAATAAGACGGGCTGTCTGCAAGGACGGTGAAACAGTCTTCCGAAGATTCGATCACCGTCAAATCGGTGAACATTGCCAGCGGTCCGAAATCCCAGACATTTCCGGCCAGTTCGGTGTCTACAAGGACACAACGCACGCAATCATTCAGGACCGCCGTCTTGATCCTGTTCTCCGGTGTGCCGATCAGGGAAATGCAGCAGGGAGACTCGTTCGTCATCAGGAAATCCGATGAACATCCGCCCGCGCCGTTTGCGGCAATCAGACGCGTCTCAATGGTCTCCTCGCGGGTTGCGTGCAGAATCACCTGAACCTGATCCATTCCGAACGGACGGCGGTCCAGAAGGGTGGCGGTGGAGTATTCGAGAAAATATCCTTCCGCCAGTTTTACGAAGAAAGGCATGATCTTGCAGACGCCCGGAGGAAGCTCCATCTGAACCCGTTTCGGATATTCCTGCGTCACCTCGCAGGCCAGACCGGCGGAATTGACGGAGACGCGGATGTCCCGCTGCCATGTGGAGGAATGATGTCGCGCATTGCGGAGAAAAAGGAAGTTGCTTTCGCTCAGGTTCAGACCGCGGGTCGTGCGCGCCAGCGACTCCACCGGACGGCAGGACGGAGTCTGAAGTTCCTTCGCCTTCTCGTATCCGTCGAAAAGATCGCCGCCGCTTGCAACCCCCGGGAACGGT
Source organism: uncultured Victivallales bacterium (assembly GCA_964462755.1). GTDB lineage: Bacteria > Verrucomicrobiota > Lentisphaeria > Victivallales > UBA1829 > SIG94. The sequence goes on from CAYWZD010000075.1 coordinate 6,930, forward strand.
ATCCCGCAGCTGACGCATTTTGCCCATTTCGGGTTCGGGGCGGAACGCAGAAGCTCCTGTTCGAACGCCCGGACGAACCACCCGATGCGTTTGAGGGCCTTATAGGATTTGCGCAGGGTTCCCACGCAGCTCACCGCCGCCTGATAGTTCATGTTGATCTGCGGCAGCATGCTTTCGGCGGAAGAGTGAAAATTGTATCCGTCGAAAAGGACAAACACGTTGACTCCGTTCGCCCCTTCGGCAATGTTCTGTTCGACAAAGGCCTCGACGATTTCCGGTTCCACGAGCGGCCCCTGAAAACCGTTGGTGTTCCTGTAGGGAGGAACATCGTAATAGCGGACGAACATTCCGGCGCCGGTTTCGATCGTAATGCATGGACGCGTATGCGAATCCCAGCGGTCCGTCGAAAACGGCCACAGTTCGCCGTCGGAACTGAAGCAGTTCACCGGATATCCGCCGCCGGAATCGCACAGGGGTTCCATCACCTTTTCCTTGTCAGGAATGTGATTGATGTCTATCACGGGCACCTCAAGCCCCCCTTCCCGCGCCAGACGGTAATAATGAAGGACGTGTTCGATGTTTTCCCGGGGATCGGTCGAGCCGCGCGCAATGTCGTCGCCTTTGCATCCCGCCGAACCGAGCTCGTTTTCCAGCTGGATCAGGAGGACCGGACCCTCCGTCGTAACCTGGCGCGGACGTGTGATTTCAATGACTTTCCGATAGAAAAGCCCGGTCAGGCGGAGATATTCCGGATCGTTTGTCCGGACACGGTTTCCGAGCTTTTCAATCAGCCATTGCGGAAGCCCGCCATTGCGGTATTCGCTGTGCACGAACGGCCCCATGCGGAGAATGGCATATAACCCGAACTCGTTCACAAGATCCAGAAGAGCGGCCAGATCGTGGTTGTCGGAAAAATCCCATTCCCCCTCTTCCGGTTCATGAAACAGCCATGGGACATAAAAAGCAACGGCATTCATTCCGGCTCCCCTGATCTTCGCAAGGGAATCCCGCCAGTCCACACGACGAACACGTCCATAAGAGAAATCGCCTCCGAAAATGAACGCGGGTTCTCCATTGATCTCCAGATAATCTTTTTTCACTTCGATTTTCTTCATCCGGCGCCGTCCTTTCCTTTTTTTTGCACCGTTCACTATATTCGAAAACCGAAAGCCTTTCAAACATTTTCCGGAACAATCATCCATAAAAGTGTTTGAAAGTGTTTGACTTAATCCGTGCGCGGAAGTATGGTAATGAAAAAAGGAAACAGGACATGAATCAGGACTCGGCGCTCAAGGAATGTCTTCTTGTCTGGCTGAACTCGCTCCACCTCGAACCGGGCGACAAGCTGCCGACCCTCCGGCAGATGGAACGCAAGTTCAGGGTGACGCATTACGCCGTGCACCGGATCATGCATGAAATCGCGCTGGAACGGGATTACCTGTCCATCCACGGTTCCGGGTTCTACGTCCCCGGCAAAGCGCGCACATGGAAACCGTTCGAAAAGACCATTGCCTACATCACTCCGGGGATGTTGTTGTCCAATGATCTCCTTGCCGGGCTTCACCGGGAATCGATCCGGCGCGGGTTCAATTTTCTGAATCTCGCCATCTCGCACGAGGACCCCTCTTTCGAGCAGGAGACGCTGGAATTCCTTTGCAGCCGCCGGGTCTGGGGAGTCATGATCGAACCCTACCCAGATCCGGAAAAAATCAACCTCTCCATTCTGAAAAAGATGAGAAAAAATGGAATCCGCTGTGTGCTCCTGAGTCTTCCGGAAAAAGAAAAACAGGACATGCCGTATTCCCTGCTGAATTTCCGCAAGGCGGGATATATGAGCGCCTCCGAAGCAAAGCGGTCCCGGTGCTCGCGCGTGCGCTTTCTGAACTTCAGTCCGAACACCTGGCATACGGCAAACTTTCTGGAGGGACTTGAGGAAGGGTGTCTGGCTTTCGGTCTGGAGCTGGAAAACCGTCTCGTGCGGACAACCCGTTCCCCGTGGTCAGGCGAAGAGGACTGGGATCTTTGCTGCGAGCTGCGCCCGGACGCCTTCTGCGCCCATGTCTGCGAAACATGGAACGGACGGGCGTTCCGTCTCTGCCGGATGCTCCGCGAAAAGGCTGTTTCTCCCTCGGAAGCCATTGTCATCGGCTATCAGCACACGGTGTCGGAACCGCCTCCGTTTCCGGTGGTCTGCTTCGACAACGGGACGCGTCTGCTGAACACGCTGAAAAAGGTCATGACCACCCGCTGTATCCGGCTCCGGGATGTTTATGAACCGTTCCTCCTGGGCGGATCGAAAAAAGAGGCTGCGGAAACGTCGAAACCCTTTTGAAAAACGTTCTTTCCGCATTATAGTAATCCGCAACAAAAGAAGCTGGAGGCCCCCACATGACCGAAATCCGGATAGAAACCGATTCCCTGTGCGAAATGATCGACATCACTCACAGAATCAACGCGGCGATTCCGTCTTCCCTGTCCTGCGGGCTCTGCCATGTCTACTGTCCGCATACCACCGCCGGCATCACGGTCAATGAGAACGCCGATCCCGATGTAAAACACGACATTCTTGCCAAGCTGGACCGCCTCATTCCGCACACGGAGTCTTATTACCGGCATACGGAAGGCAACAGCGCGGCTCACATCAAAGCCTCTGTAATGGGCTGTTCCCTGGTTCTTCCCGTGCGGAACGGGCGGCTTGCCCTCGGTACATGGCAAGGCGTTTACCTCTGCGAATTCGACGGTCCGCGCATACGCACCGTCCATCTGCTTTTTCAGAGAGCCGAAGAAAAATAAATCGTCCTTGACACGTGTATTTCCAGTATTTCGGCCGATTTCCCTGTAAAAAACAAAAAATACAGTAAAATAAACGCCGCTTTTCCCCCTCCAAAAACCTTTTTCAGAAGGTTTCCATTTCGCACATCTACGTAAATCGCGGCAATTTCTTATTTCCGTAAAAAAAATAGGAGACGGAACTTTTTTCTCAGTATTTTGTCAAAAAATACAGTAAAACATTGCATAATGTAGCGTTTTCATTATATTCTATAAGAGAACAGGAAAAGGATGTCGCAATGATACCCGAATCAAAAATTCTTGGAAAAAAACTGCGGCTCAGGAGCACGATCTTCGAGA
>CAYWZD010000075.1:10158-12397 GCA_964462755.1 uncultured Victivallales bacterium
CCCGAATCAAAAATTCTTGGAAAAAAACTGCGGCTCAGGAGCACGATCTTCGAGAAAGGCTCCGTCTCCCGCCAGAATCTCATCAAGCTCACAGGCCTGAACGAGCGTACGGTCATCCGGTATGCCGAAGAACTCAAACGCCAGCATCTGATTTATGAGAAGATCGACGACTCCTTCCGGGGACGTCCTAAAATCATGTATTACTCCAACAGCGAAAAGTGTTATTTCCTCGGAGTCCGGCTTTCCGCCGAAAAACTCTTCGTAACGCTGGTGGATATCAACACCTATCCGATTTTCGTAAGGAACTGTTCGCTTTCCGACTGCCGGACGAATCAGGAAGTCACGGCCCGTGTTTTCCAACTGCTCGATACCGTTCTCCGCGAGTATTCCCAATTCATTCTCGGCGCGGCGGGGATCGCCTACGACGTTACCTTCAACATGAAACATTCATTTCCGGGACATCTCGCCCGTGAATTCTCCAAACGCTATCCGAATCTGCAATATGAAATTCACTACAACGACGATCTTTTCTTCTGGCATTTCGCCCAGAGATCAGGCATCACGGACACCATGCTCGGGGTTGTTTGCGGCGCCTGTTTCTACATCACCCTCATTTCGGGCGGAGAGATCAGACAGCTCAAACCCGGAACGCTGGAACATATCCGTCATTTCTGCGTCGACGAGACCTCCCGGAGAAAATGTTCCTGCGGACGCACGGGGTGTGTCAATACGGAATTCTGCTATGACGGCGTGGTGGAACGCTACAACCGATATTCCCCGGTTCCCCTCCCCTATAATTCACGCGTCATGTCTTTCAATCTGGTCCATCACCGCGCGCTCTCCGGCGACAACGCCGCCGAGCGGACAATCGAAGATTACAACCGCATGCTCGGCCTGACTCTTGCGGAAGTCGAACGTGTCGAACGTTTCGACTCCATCGCCCTGATGAGCAACCGGCGTTACAACCCGTCCCTGATTCAGAAATTCTACGAGGCGTCCGCGGGAACCCCGCTAAAGCCGATCCACTACTGTGTTTCGAGCAATGTGGAAGCCATTTTCTACCCGGCGCTCTACATGCTCCACAAGGTGTTGTATTTCCAGACGGAGCGGGAATATTCATGAACAAACAAAATAAAACAATGTCCAATGAGTTGGAATCATCCGAGCTTCATCATCATAAACAATCATCAAAATATAACGGAAAGGAAAGAATCATGAACCTTGAAAAAACAATGTTCGTGAAAAAGTTCACTTTGATCGAACTCCTCGTCGTGGTTGCCATCATTGCGCTTCTGGCCGGGATGCTCCTGCCGGCGCTGAACAAGGCAAGACTCCGGGCGAAAGCCATTCAATGCACGTCCAACATGAAGCAGATGGGACTCTACATCCAGAGTTACGCCAACGACCATAACAACATTTTCCGTTCCGGCGATGCCTCGGCCGACAAGTGGGCGACCGTTCTCTTTTACTTCTACAATCTTTCCTATGCCAGCATGAACAAGACCTCCCGCTGCACTCTTGATCTCGGGACAACCGACTGGAACTGGGGCTGGTACACCTACGCGGCCACCTACCGCGCCAGTACCAGCACGAAAACGCCTTATCTGCGCCTCGACAAGGTGGTCCACACTTCCATGACGCTGCTCCTCGGAGACGGCTGGCGGCAGGGCTACGGCAAGGAGTATTACCTCATGACGGACCAGAACATCGCCAACTTCGCCTCCCCGCTCCTCTCCCACACCAACCGCAACAACATGCTTTTCGTCGACGGACATGCCGGCACCAACGGAATGGAGGATTTCATCAACAAGCGAATTTATCAGCGCGACTCCACGGAAGACTATGAAAAAGTCACCTTCAAACGGGTTTTCCGTTATGTGGACGTCCCGATCCTCGTCCCATAATGGATAATCCCCATCAAAACAAATGGAGTTGTCAAATATGAAAAAATTACTGATTCCGATCTCCTGCGCGCTCGCAATTGGAGGTTTCGCCCAGGAAAAGATTCTGGAATGCAATTTCATGGAGAAGGGTTCCTGGCCCGGCGACTGGCAGCAGGCGGTGTCCGGATATTACCAGCCGGTCGGCAAAGTCACCCCGGCACCGGACGGACTTCATCTGGAGGCCAATCCGAAGACCCCCGTCATGGTCACACAGAAAACAAAGTTCATCGCAAAACCGGGGGACATCGTTGAAATTACAGCCGTCATCCGCAGCGCGAAACCCGTATTCGTTTACC
>CAYWZD010000076.1:0-12379 GCA_964462755.1 uncultured Victivallales bacterium
TGCGGAACAAAGGGTTGCATATATCGAAAAAGGCCTGATTGATGCTGAACTAACCACCGAAGTGCGCCGATATCAGGCAAAAGCGGAAAAAGAGCCGACCAACGCCAACAGGCAAACTTTTCTGGATAATTTCAAAAAATTGGTTGTTTTTCGTGCGAGCGTGGAGGCGGATTATGTTTGCGATTTCGACGCGATAGCTTTCAGAGAGAAATTTGGAGCCCGGTGGCCTTGGGAATAATACTGAAAAAGAAGAGAAAGAGAGTTCTCTCTTGGTTCCAAAGAGTGCCAAAATCAGTTATAAGAGCCCGCTAAAAATTGACGGTAACCTTAAGACTGCAAGTTTGTATTCCCCATGCGCTTGGGCTATAAATGGAAACCCGGGAGAATAATTATGGAAAAAATCAAGCACAAGGCAGAATTCTGCGTGGTAGGGGGCGGCATCGCCGGGATGTGCGCGGCGATCGCTGCGGCAAGACACGGAGTCAAAACCATCCTGATGCACGAGCGCCCCGTTCTCGGAGGCAACGCCTCCAGCGAAATACGCATGTGGATCTGCGGTGCCTACAAATATCTGGAAACCGGATTGATCGAGGAAATCCGGCTGGAAGATTTTTACCGCAACAACTGCCCGAACTATTCCGTCTGGGACAGCATCCTCTATGAAAAGGTCAAATTTCAGGAAAACCTGACCTGTCTGCTGAACTGCTCATGCATGGACGCGTCCATGGAAAACGGCCGCATCCATTCCATCAAGGGCTGGCAGCTGACCACCCAGTGCTTCCACGAGGTGGAGGCGGATTTCTTCGCGGATTGCTCCGGAGACAGCATTCTGGCGCCTCTCACGGGCGCCGAGTTCCGGCTCGGACGCGAAGCCAAAAGCGAATTCAGCGAAACACTGGCTCAAGAGGTTGCGGACAAGAAGACCATGGGCATGAGCTGTCTCATGCAAGCCCGCGAAACGGACTCGCCGAAGAAGTTCATCCCGCCCGCATGGGCCTACCAATATCCCTCCGACGACGCTTTTCCCACCCGGGGACACTGCCTGGAAGGCTTCCAGAACTTCTGGTGGATCGAGCTGGGCGGAGAACATGACTCCATCCGCGACACCGAAGATATCCGCGATGAACTGCTCAAGGTGACCTTCGGGCTCTGGGACCACATCAAGAACCACGGCGACCACAGCGCGGACAACTGGGTGCTGGATTGGGTCGGGTTCCTCCCCGGCAAACGCGAAAGCCGCCGTTACGTCGGCGACCACATTCTGTCAGAAAAAGAGGTCCTCGCCGGCGGAAAGTTCGACGACATTGTGGCTTACGGCGGCTGGCCGATCGACGACCACCACCCGGGCGGCTTCCACCATTTCGGTCCCCCCAACACCAAGATACTGCCGGCACAGCCCTACGGAATCCCGCTCCGGTCGCTCTACTCGAAAAATGTCCCCAACCTGCTATTCGCCGGACGCAACATCAGCGCGAGCCATACGGCCCTGAGCTCGACCCGCGTCATGGCGACCTGCGCCACGCTCGGCCAGGCGGTCGGAACCACTGTCTTCCACGCGCTTCATTACAACCTGACGCCCCGGGAAGTCTGCGCAAAACACATCCGCGAAATCCAGAACACGCTGATGGATGACGACTGCTATCTGCCCGGCCTGAAACGCCCCGTCGCCTTGCTTTCGGCAACGGCGAAACTCACGGCCTCGGACGGCGATCCCGCCCCCCTGCGGAACGGCGCGGACCGGCCCATCGGAGAAGACACAAACGCATGGATCTGCGGCAGAAAAAGTTATGCCGATTACACCTTCGAACAGGAAATGCTGCTTTCCGAAGCCAGGATTGTTTTTGACTCCGACCTCGACCGCGTCCATTACAACATGATCTCCTATTATCCGAAGATGCTGCCGGAGTGGATGCCAAAGTTCGAAACGCCCGCCTCGCTGGTCAAGGAGTTCCATCTGGAAGTCGACGGCGTCGAAATCTTCCGGGAAACGAATAATTATCAGCGGTTTATGAAGATTCCTCTTGCATGCAATGCATCGACTCTCCGGCTGGTGATCGATGAGGTCCGCACCGGAAACGGAACAAAAATTTTTGCCTTCGAAGTGAAGTGATTCTTTCCGCGGCGAAAGTATGTACGCGGTGAACTCCATGGCATGAGGGCTTTTGGCAAAGTTGGATCAGGAGAAATTACAGCGTGTTCTGTCGTTTCCAGAGGTGCGGGAGGAGCGAATCGATCTGATCGTGCGGGGGTAATTAAGGCGAGGCAGAAAATCAAGAAGACGTAGCCTGCTGCAACTGTAAAACAATCCCAGTCGGAAATATATCTCCGAAGGAGCCCGACGGGATTGTCCGTATGCGCACATCTTTGTTCTGAAAATACCTCTACCTTCTCTAGACCTACATCACCATTCTCTGCTCCTCCCAGTCGTCCGGGAAGCCCTTGACGAGACGCGCAAGGGAGACTCCCTCCGGCTCGCAACCGCTGCAGACGGCTTCGACGATGTCCGGAGCGAGATTGGCCAATCCGAGGATGCGCGTGACGTAGGGCGCGGCCAGGCCCAGCTTCTTCGCAAGATCGCTCAGGTTGGCCGCCTGCCCCGTAACCAGCATGTCCGTCCACTTCCGGGCGTTGTAAATCGCGCGGATGACGGCGTCCTGCCGGAGCGCCATGCCATGCCATTCCCCTCCGGGACGATGACGTTGCGGTGTCCGCCGATGCTTTTCAGCTTAAGCGGCATCGTGAGTTCGATTCCGCCGTCGTCCAATACCCGCTGTTCCATCTCCGGCAACTCTTCCTCGGAGGCCCCGTGACTCTCCGAGAAGTATCCGCCGACCGCCATCTCCTCCGCCAGCTGCTTCAGCCCTTCGACGCGGAGGACAAGCTTGATCTTGTCCGGCATTTTAAGATTACCCTTATGTTTTCAACAGACAGATTCTATTATGATAATTCATGTTATGTAATTATTGACGGAAGCAAACTGCTTTTTTTCATTGCCGTGTAAACATTTCCTTTTCCTTATGAAGGCGCTGTACGAAATCCGCATTTGAAACCGGTTTTTCCTGTTGCCAGATGGCGAAGCGGAACTCTTTGAAATCCGGCTTGAGATCAAGCGCGATAATGGATGCGTAATGGTTCGTCAGTCGTAAAGTGGCGCGGGTTACAGACTCATGGTCGACTTGAACCATACATGGTCCCTGCCCCTTGCCGGGCGCGGATCCGTCATATTTCCGGTCCTGAATCACCAGATAAGTATCCTTCGGTGTCAAAGATACCAGATTCTGGCTTTGATTGATCATGCGGTCGGGCGTAACGGCCATTCTCTCATAAGAACCGCTCCATACAGGGGTTCTGTTTTCATTGAAGACCAATATGGATGGAATTAGGCAGAGTTCCATCTGAGCCGAATCGATTTTTTCCGGCGAGTCCGGAGCCGGCAGAAGCGAAGCCCAAAGCACCGGTGAATCCGGGCGCATGAAAAAACGGAGCAGGACTTTGGCGCCGTCGTAGTTAAAACGGATTTCCGCCCCGGAGGAGGTTTTATCGGACCATGGTACCATGTCTTCCGCTTTCGGAGACAGCTTGTCCAGAGGAATGCCATTGATTTTCAAGTTGAAAAAACGCACCTGCGCACTGAATCCCCAAATTCCGGCCTTCATCGTCAACTGTGTGGAAGGCGGTCTTTTTCCCTCGGCTTTGGTCTGGGTAAGGATAAAGGTATAGTTGCCGAATCCATTGGAGACCGTGCATCCCTGCCGCAGCGAATAGTTTTCCGGCTGGTAAACAGGCATTTGTTTTATGGTGACAAAAACGGAGGGCATTTCAGCCGCTTTCGCGGAAAAACATCCCGATACGATTCCGATGACGATGGTCAAAATTCTGCAATTCATTCTCCGTCTCCTTTTCCGGCGAACTTGATTATGCCGTACATGGTGGTATTATGGTTGTTTCCCAGTGTGAGCGAACTGCCTGAAACTTCTTTGGGGTCTGAGTTTTTATTATGAACCAGATTGAACTGCCAGCAGTCGTATGCGGTTGGCGTTTTTTCCACGAGATCGTGGAACGGAATGAAAAATTCGCCTGTCCAGGTGCTCTCGGAAAGTGTGTTTTTCAGCAAGAAACCCGCCGGTTTCCATTGAATATCGACCGGCTGCGGAATCGGCAGAATCCGCTGTCTGGAAAAATACGGCTGATTGACCGCATCAAAAGCAATCTGATGTTTTACTTCTCCTTCGACTCCGGACAGGAAAAACATCTCGAAATTGTCATTTTGCCAAAGCGATTTTTTCATGTCGCTCATAGGAGAATACGGGATCTTGAAGCGCCCGTGAATTCCCGTTGAATCCCAGGCCAGTTTGACTTCCGGGGAAAAACGGCACGAGACAGTGTCTCCCCGCGGATTCCGCAGTGGGATCGGATGAATCTTTTTCCATGTATCAGGAGCATGCATGTCTTCCCCGGAGGTGAAGCGGTGAATGGAGTAAACCGGTTTCTCATATTGGCTGCGGGCGCGCTGCATTTCAAAATTTTTCGGCCACGGCGTGGCAAAAAGTCTGAAGCGCCGCATTTCAGGAGTATCCGGCGCTAAAACGCTTTCCGCCTGTTTCAGCAATTTTTCCAGCCGGTCGAGAGTCTCCGGTGGATAGGCCGGGACGTGTTCTTCCGAGGGGACCGCATAACGAATGAACATGTCTTTCAGGGTTTTATGGAATTCTTGGAGAATCGGACCGCATTGGGGCCCGTAGAAAAGACTCCAGTGTTCGTCAATGCCGGCGTCCACATCCCAATCCGGATTCCATTGACTTCGGTGAGCCGCGTAGGCGGAATAATAGTAATACCACAAATCCGAACCGAGACAATCCAAAAACATTGAGCCGTCGCGCCCCAGATATTTGCCCATGATTTTCGGAACATCGCCCACAAATTCGCCTGCCAGTGCCTGAGCGAAGGGATCGACCCGCGAACTGTAAAGCCATACCTTCTGAACCGGACGGGCGCCCAGTGCCTGATACCATTCACGAAAACACTGGCGAACATCGTCCATGGCTTTGGGATTGCGAGTCTTGAGCGGAAGACGGAAATCGCACAGGTTGACTTCCACGTTTTCCGGAAGTTTCCATCGCGGATCAAGAGATGCATTCCTGGAATTATAGTAGGCAAGAATATACAGTTTTTTCCCGGGGAATTCCTCTTTAATCCTGTTGGCGAAATACTGATAAAAACGGGCGTAGACATTGGCCATGAACGCATCCTCGCCGCGAGCGCGGTCCCCGTTGCTGACCAGCCCAAGTTCATGTATCGCAGGGTGTCCGATGATTTCCGATTCTGGAAGATAGGTGTCGCAGAGGCCGAAGGAAATATACGTGTTATTCACTTGGTGTGCGAAGCGCCCCTTGTCCGTCTTTCCCCCCGACTGGTAATATTCCCGGATCGCTCCGATCAGAAGATCGGCGAACTTCAAGTCCATTACATTGTAGTAGTTCCCGGTATGCTCCTTGGGTTCGTAATAGAATTTACCGGATGGAGAGGTATAAAAGATCGTGTTCAATTTATCTGGATAAGCGTTCGCAAGAGCTTGCGGAGTCGGACAGTGCGCCCCACCGGGAGGCATGGTTCCGCCGAAACGCCAGCGGTCACCGAAGGATGTGTCATATTGTTTCAGCCGTCCCATGTACGGCTCCCACATTTTCAGCATTGCTTCCGAGTTGACCGTACACCAGAGGGAATATCGCGAACCGCGGGTGTTGAACCGCGGATAATCGGTATAATACACCGGCGTAATCGTGAGGGTGTCTGCTTTCGGCCAGCAGGTTCCGTAGTCACCGGGAAAGAAATAACGAATCCCCATGAAGCGTTCGGCAAAATCATACGCTCCGTATTTTGTGCCGGTCGCGGCACCACGATAGTCCAGCGGGTCGAGATTGTAGCCTTCTATGAGCGAGGAATCATATCCGGCGATGATAATTCCATGTTCAAAAGTTTTTATTGCAAACCCCTGTTCCGGCAGTTTCATCACATCAATTCCGTTTTTGCGCACCAGTTCGTTGTCACCGACCACGATCAGATACGGGTATTTCCGCCTGGCTTTTTCCAGTTCCGTAATATCGAATATCTCCGGTTTCTTTCCGGTGCATTTTTCAAATGCTTCGGAAAGAACTGAAACGGCCGGTGCAATGCTTTTTTCAGTGTTGTTTTTTTGCCTGGATTCGATTTTCAGATCAGTTACGATCGAAAAATGCAAGTTGCCGTTTTCCACCAGTGTCAGCGGAGCATGAACGGGGGACTCTTCAAAGGATACCGGCGTCAGGGCTCTGGTTTTCAGGTCATATCCGTAGAGAGAAATTGCGGGTGCCAGCAGTACCGCAAGAAGGATGAGCTCAATTGTTTTCATACATTTTCCTTTCATTTTTTTATTCATGTCTGTTCCGGTCCGCCCGCCGCAGCTTTATCTCAACTGAATTTACAGGCGGCTTCAGACCGGAAACGATTTTTTCGATGGTGAAGCTTTCTCCCTCCCCGAAGATGGAGAAATCGCGTCCGTCGTTCAGAAGATTCTCCGGGGAGGACACCTTGCCTTCAACGGTAAGAATACGTTCCGGAACATAATCGGCATCCGCGGTTTCATAAACCGTGTAACGAACCACACCCGATGTGCATTCCGCGTATTCGATTTTCAACTGTGAGGGCAACGCTGTTTCGTCCAAGAGAAAATACTCCGCCGACTCCGTTTCGTCCATGTAATACGGATAGAGCGACTGACCGCCCAACTTGCATAAATGTTGCCATTGAGTTGCCCCTTCATATCGGACCAAATAGTCCAGCGCGCCCAAGCCAAGACGGCATGGATAGCAGACTTTCAAGCGGGCGGTCGGACGCATGGTTTTTCCGGACAGAATCTTCTCCAGCATGAGAATGACGTCATCGAAAGCAAAGCAATCCGGAATCCGGCATTGGTATTCCCGCATGAAAAACGATTTCGCATCCGCATTCAGGATTTGCAAATGTTCCAGAATCGTTTTCAGGGAATGCCAATCGTTGAAATTCGTTTTCGGGTTGCTCCAACGGGAGAGAATTTCCCGGAAAGAGTAGTAGATTTTTTCGCTTTCCAGATCCTGTCTCATTTCGGAAAGAACTCTGAACTGATCGGAAGACAAGCCGTCTCCGGAAAGGCGTTTTAAAACGGCCTCAAGCACCGCGCATGAGATCTGTCTTTTTCTGTATTCGAATGGACTCAGAAGAGCATTTCCGTAAGCAGACGGCGAAATGGGCAGTTTTTCATGTTCGCCCATACAGAAATAGAAATTAAACAGTTCCGTCAGACACGGATCGGCGGTTCCGCACATCTCGTGAACGGTTTCCGCCTTTGCCGTGCTGCTGGTCAGTGAATTGCTCCACATTTTCCCCGCATAGGTGATTGCTGGATACGAGTTGAAGCGGGTCATGGCCCCCCAGTTGCTCAGCAGCATGCCGAGAGGATGGTAATTTTCCACATGCGCGGTAAACGACTCGATGTTGCGGAATGAATAGGTTGCCGGGACTCCCAGATAATCGAATCCATGCGTGGCATGAAATGCGAGATTGTCCAGGCGCGGCCCGCCGATATGTCCGTACGGCGGAAGAATATCGTCATACCACCAGGTAAGCATGATAATGTCGCGAGGGAAAGCTTGAAACGCCTCCGGGTACAATTCCAGAAAATCGTCCCACATCATCATGCGTTTGCCAAGTTTGTTGCGGATGATATCATAGATGCGAAGAATGTGTTTCTGGAAAATCCCGCTCTTGCCTTCGGTCTTCATCCGTTCGCTGCATCGGTCGCAGAGCCCTATGTCGAAAGTTTCATCGAGTCCGGCGTGAATGAACTTTCCGGGAAACAGCGGGGCCGTTTCCTGCAAATAGGCTTCAATGAATTCATAAACGCGTTCTTCCGACGGGCAGAATACATGCTTGACGCTGGAAAAACGTCCGGAGCGTCCGCCGCGCAATTCAGCAAGATGCTCCAGTTCCGGAAATTGCAGAAAATGGTCGGCATGTCCGAACAACTCATAATTCGGGATGATTTCGATCCCTTTGGATGAAGCATATTCCACGATCCTCCGGATTTCGTCCTGCGAATAAGATTCGGTTTCAGGAAACAGATTGAACACTCTGGTGCGAATCCTTCCGTATATGCAAACATTGATGAAGTTGAATCCGTGCTTTGCGGCAAAGTCAATGAATTGCATGGCGAACGGGAGGGAAACCTTGTGTTTTGCCATGTAGAATTGCGCAACCCGCATTGAAAAAGGGGAATCCTGAGAAAAACTGCAGCTGTCCATAGATATCTCGAGTGTTTTTGATTTTTCAACTGAACGCAAACTCCGGTTTCTGGATTTCAGCGGAAGAATGGTTCATAATTGTAGACATATCCGTTGAATCCGGTATAATACGCCCATGGAACTCCCGTTCGATCATAGTTATAAGGCAGATTATTGCTTTTTCCGACCAGCAGGCGATAATCCATGACATCGGTGTGACCATCCATATAGGACAAGTTGGCTTTTCGGTTATGGCGCAATGCAATGCGGGTCGCATCGAAGTCCCAATGTCCGGTCCGGTTGTTTGTATTGTTCTGTCTGGCATCGGTCAGCAGGAGGGTTCCAGATTCTCCTTTGATGCTGCCCTCCTTTACCGGAGTGAGATATTTAGTGGTATTTTTCGGATCCTGATAGTCCAGCCAGCCGAAGACATTGGAGTTGTAAATATAATGTCCTTCATTGGAATAAGTCAAGGCATCGTTTCTTACCGATTGGAGTGTGGGACAGGTGAATGGCCCGGAAACGGGAAACGCGCTCCATCCGGCAAGCGGATAGTATGACTTCCCTTTATAAATATAACCAGCGACCAGACCATGCCAAGAAGTTTTGAGGGCCGAGTAACTTATGCTTCCGCTGACCTCTGGCGGATACACTCCGCTCCAATCCGATGTATATAGTGAGAAGGACATGGAAAGCTGTTTGAGGTTTCCTGCGCATCTGGTTCCATACGCCCGTTGCCGCGCTTTCGTCAGCGCCGGCAGCAGAAGGGAAGCGAGGATGGCAATTATCGCAATAACAACCAGCAATTCAATAAGAGTAAAATTCTGCAGTTTGACTGCATCGGCTTTTTCGGACTTTCGAGTCAACTTTTTCATTTTGTTGTTCATGGTAAACCTCCTATAGGTAAAATGAGTTCAGATTGAAGCTACAGACAGGTTGTGGTTCCATAATGCCAGTCCAAATACTCCTTCATTGTCAAAATTGTTTTTCTGTGGGAATTAAGCGAGAACCAACCGTTCTGCAGGAAGCACCAGCCGGCGATGCGGCCGCGTCTCAGTTCCTCTCCGACCCGTTCACATTGAATCGTGACAAGTTCCGGCGACATCGGTGGCTGTTCTGTGTTGCAGAATCCATAATGATGAAGGAACAAGCCTTGCAGAATCGGCTTCCCGTAAAGGCTGCGGAGTTGTGCGATCGTATCGCTGTATCGCGACTCCCAGAATTCCTGCGTCGAACACCAGACCCACAAATTCAGAACGTCGAAATGTTCCAGATACGGCAAAAGCGTTTCCGGATTCTGACGCGTATAGCGGACAACATAAAGTTTCAGTTCCGGATTGTATTTTTTCAATGCGGCACGGATTTCGCCGAGAGTTTCGGGTTTCATTCCCGCGCTCGGCCCGCGGTAATAATCTCCAACGGCATCCAGAAAATCGTCGATGACCGCTCCTCCTATGTTCGGATGCCTTTTGGAAAACAGGCTGATCCGTTCCGCACATTCAAGGTAGTTTTTATGGTCCAGGCCGCAGATCACATTCCGGCAGCAGTTCAGCCGGTCGAACAGGGAATCCTCCAGCGCATCCATGGATGATGTCGAATTCATGAAGACCGCATTTTCCGCGCGGATATAGGAACAGGCGGTTTCAAGACTGCACCATGTTTCGAACGGGACAAAAGGGACGTTCCCGGGAATGCTTTTCAAAATATAGCCCCACACCCACAGATTATTATTTCCAATGCTCATCTTCTATCCTTTTTCGTTAGTTATTCACTTCCTATTCCATATCTTTAAGATAAATTCGATTTCACCCTTTTCAAGAAATCAATGTTTTATTTTTGCGCCAATAAATATTAATTTCATGCCAAAATTTCCATGGTATTCTTGTAAAAATCATTTGGCAGGGTAAGTTCTGTTTCGTAACGGGAAATTCATGGGGCGGCACTCCGGGAAAGGGCCTGAAATGGGACGGAAAAACAATGATGAAAAAAATGACAATGCAACGCTGGATCTGCGTGGAGTGGAACGTCGGCTGAACGGAACCATACCGCTTTCAGGCATTTCGCTGTTCCGGGGACGAAGCACCGAACCTTTATTCAGGAATGACGACACATTCGATTTCTGCTTTGAATTGACACAGAACCGCGAAATCGCAAAGTCCATGTTTGACGGGAAACCGTATTCGTATGTCTGCCCGCATGCCTGGATACGGACTCCGGAACACTCCTATGCCGCCATTCCGAACCAGAAGTCCAAGGACGCATTTACACTGATTTATGGCCGGGAACACGAGGAATTTTTCCGGAACAGAATACTGCGTTTTGACCGGATGGAGTATTCATTCATCATGACATTCTCAATGATTTTTCTGCTGAATGAGATTTCCATCAGGCTGAATCAGAGCCGGGAACGGTATTGTGCCGACCGGCTCGACTATCTCGCCATGGAGTTTATCTATGAAAGCATACTGAACATCCGGAGCGGCCCGGAACACAATCCGATTACCAGCGATGAAAACAAATGGAATCTGCTCATCGATGTGGCCGTTTACATCGACAACCATATTCAGGATTCGCTCGACATCGACGCGGTCTGCAAAAAATTCTCCATATCCAGACGGACCTTCTTCCGATACTGGCGGCGTCATTTCGGAAGTACGCCGGCTGCTTATATCGCACGGAAACGCCTGGAACTTTCCGCCCACCTGATCCTCAATACCAACCTCAATCTTTACGAGATCGCCGAATACTGCGGATTTTCATCGCTCTCCTATTTCTGTCTTCAATTCAAGAAAAAATACGGCGTATCCGCCAATGAATACCGGAGAAATTGGAAACATCGAATATGATATGATCTTGATATGGTAGTGTCCTGAATTTTTCGCACAGCTGATGATCCCGATTGATTTGAGATTACCGAATGGCTGGCTCAAATCAAGAAGACGTTTTCTGCGGCGACGGTAAAATAATCCCATTCTGAAATGGATCTCCGAAAGAGCCTTGAGACATATTCTCCGGCATGGCAGAGCCTTCGGATTATAGAACCCGATCCGAATTCAACTTTCTATAATAAAAAAGCCAATTCAGTTTCTTTTGAGTTCAACGATATATCGGTTCTCTATTGAAAAGCAAATCATTGGAATTCCAGCGCCAAGCGTTCTCCTTTCCAGTTGTCAGGAAGAATGAAAATTGACACAACGTCCATTTTTTCTTCCAAAATCGAATGAATCATCAGGCGCATTCTTTTTCCGGTTCGGATTCAGCGCTTCCGTCCAGAATTTCCATATTGCCAAATGTTTGGGCATTGCTCAATTCGGGGAAATAACTGGAGAGTTTCGGTTCATCTTCCGAATCGTAATGACGGCGCTGACCATCGCTGGTCTTGTTGAGTTCGAAGATGATCTGTTCCAATTCCAGAGACAGGGCGCTTTTTTCCTTGGCGGCGCTGAACTCCTCTTCGGGCGTGCTTTTGAGCTTGGCGAAACGGGCGGTCTTTGCTTCCAGTTCGGTGCGGCTGTTGGCGAGTTCCTTCGGCTTGTCAGTAACAAGTTTGCGGACGGCGTTCAACAGATGTTCGGCATCGGAAACGTCACCGGAAAGTTTGACTGGCAGATGCGGTAGATTCCAGCCTTTGATTTGAAAATGAACGGATGACTCCGATTCATTGAATTTGCCGTCGTAGAGCAGCGTGGCGTGAGCAACCAGCCGGACTTCCAGATTGCCGATGCTCAAATCCTCCATGACGGTAATGCCGGAGCGATTCAGAAAGTTGCAATCCTTGATGGCGGCACCCCATGCATTATGAATCACCCGATCCAATGCATCGCATTTGTCCCGGATCGTTCCTGTGAGTTCGCGGTTCCCGTAATGCATGGAAAGGCTTCCGAGTTCCAGCGTCGGATGAACGGCAATGAACTTCTCCAATTCAGGGATTTCCTCTTTCATGGCTGGAATCAGAACCGAAAGCGATTTTTCCTGATCCTGCCGGACGCGGATGTTGCGGCGGTGTTGTCGTTCGAGGGCATCGAGTTCCTTCAAGCGTGTTTCGATCACAACCTTGCGCCGGAGCTTCGGATTGCCGGAAATCG